>NZ_JAEINN010000005.1 GCF_016342405.1 Maridesulfovibrio ferrireducens
GGAGAAGCTGTAAAGTTAACGCAGCTTATCCTTTATGCAAAGTTCATTAGAGTTGCACTTGCGAGTTGAATTCAGGTTATAATAAAGACACGCTTCATTCGGACCGTCTTTTGCATGTGAATGAGTACTTGCATCTCGTAACACAATGAGGAGGCAGACCATGAACAACTCTATTAAGTCCGACGTTACAGAAGAACGGGTAAAGATCGCTGAAGTAATGGCTGGCGAAAGCTCAGTTCTACATGAACTTGATTTTCAGGATGTAGCCATTTCTACAGTAGCCGTTAATACTCTTAAAAAGGCCGCATCAGTCGTAATGCAAAGATTTCTTCCGGGCAGCCAACCTGAAAAACTGACTGATTCTCAGGCGATAGCCTTTTTTATAGATAGAGTTTTCTGGGATCAGGATTCAAAAGGGTTGATCCTCTGTGCCGACGTTGCTACCCGCAGTTTCTGTATTCCTATACCGAGAGAACATTGGCATATGAAAACTGATCTTGGGACTATTCAGTAGTTATTTTTATAGCTTTTTGCAAGTATAAATAGATTAACAGGGGGTTTTGCTCCCTGTTTTTTTGTGTTTCTAATATAGATGATTACTTTTTAAAGTTATTAAAGCATAATAAAGAGGGGGCAAATTGTAAGAGGGATGTCGCTTTGAAGTGGTATTTCAAATGGTAAATTAAAAAGCCTCCCACTGTTTGAGTGAGAGGCTTTTTTTTAAATCCTGATTGTGGTGAGTCTGAATTTATACGATTAAATCAGTTCTTTCAGCGCGCTGACAAAGTTCTCAATATCTTCTTCCGTTGTTGACCATGAAGCCATCCAGCGTACTTCTCCGGTGGCTTCATTCCATACATAGAAAGGAAATTTTTCTTGCAACTGCGTGATGCAGTGCGCAGGAATAATAGCAAAAACAGCATTGGTTTCGACTGGACGGGTGATCTGTACTTCACTGATTCCCTGAACCTTTTGCGCGAGAAGAGCCGCGAGTTCGTTGGATCTGCGTGCATTTTTAAGCCACAGTTCATCAGTCAGCAGAGCTTTAAACTGTGCGCCTATATAACGCATTTTAGAAACAAGCTGCATGCCCTGCTTGCGGACAAATTCAAAATTTTTACCGATTTCAGGATTAATGAAGACCGCAGCTTCAGCACACATGCATCCGTTTTTAGTGCCGCCGAAGGAAAGAACATCAACTCCGCAATCAACGGTCATTTCTTTAAAACTGGCATCAAGCGTTGCGGCTGCGTTAGCAAGTCTGGCTCCGTCCATATGGACCAGCAGACCTTTTTCATGTGCGTAATCGCAAATAGCTTTAGTTTCAGCCAGTGTATAAACTGTTCCCAGTTCCGTATTCTGAGTTATTGAAATAACGGCGGGCTGGCTTCGGTGAACATCTTTTTCACCAAATAGGAGGGGTTTGATTGATTCTACACTGATCTTACCGTTGACGGCTTCGGCATGAATAATTTTAACTCCGGCGACAGCTTCGACTGATCCGCATTCGTCAACATTTATATGTGCCGTGTCGGCGCATATAACACTGTTCCAGCTTGTTGTTATATGCTTAAGAATTAGTGTATTGGTAGCTGTTCCAGTTCCCATGAAGAACACTTTTGCGTCTTTTCCGAAATGTTCTAAAAATAGATTTTTTGCTGCTTCTGAAATTGGATCATTACCGTAGGAACTCATATCATCACTATTAGCGTTGATAATTGCTTCCATTATGACAGGATGAACTCCCGCATAGTTATCACTTGCAAATGCGCGCATTTTATTTGTCTCCGAATAATTGATTAAGTAGGTCTTATTGGCTGCCAATACTTACCGATTTGTCGATCAAGGCGCAAGCATGCTAATCTGTTATTAATTATAAAAAAGAAGTTACGTCGTTGTTTTTGTTGTAAAAAGGATTATTGTGACATTATATTGGATGTGTATGTTTTAATTTCGGTTTAATTATATGCTCGTTATCGAGTCTGCCGGAGGTTTTTTACTGCAATGAACTCCGAAAAAGTTATAAGTTTTTCGAATGTTAGTTTCGGATATGGCCCTCATGACGTCATAGATGACGTGAGTTTTGATATTTTAAAAGGCGATTATCTTGCTGTGCTCGGCCCGAACGGAGGAGGCAAGACAACATTGCTTAAGCTCTTGCTGGGTCTGCTTAAGCCTAAGAAAGGTTGTGTTGAGATTCTTGGAAAAGCGCCCGGGAAGCATGGCGGACAGATAGGGTATATGCCCCAGTATACATCTGTTTCGGAAAGTTTTCCGATTACAGTGCGCGATGCTGTTCTTATGGGAAAAGTTTCTCCCGGTATTAAAGGTGTTTTCGGTATAAGGTTTGCCAGTAATGCTTCTGCTGAGGTAGAAAAAGCTCTTGATCGTGTGGGAATGCTCCCGTTTATCAATCGTAGAATTTCAGATCTTTCAGGTGGTCAGAAACAGCGTGTGTTTATTGCTCGCGCTATTGTTGATGAACCTCAAATTATATTACTTGATGAACCGACGGCGAGCGTTGATCAGGCTGGCAAAAACAGTTTGTACTGTTTGCTTCGGGAATTGAATCAAGAGATGACGGTGATTATGGTCAGCCATGATATATCTGTTCTTGGACAGGGGGTTAAGTCGGTGGCATGTGTGAATAGAAAAGTTCATATGCATGATCAGCCTAAAATAACCCGCGAATTGTTAAGTGAAGCTTACGGAGAAACCGAGCGCGGATCATGTCCCATTGAGCTTGTTACGCATGGAGAGCTTCCACATAGGGTTCTTGAATTTCATGCTGAATCTGAGGATAAGCCGGAAGGAGATTGGCATGATTGAGTCACTTAGTTACGAATTTATGCAGAATGCCTTGATCGCCGGAGTGCTGGCTTCCATCATCTGCGGAATTATCGGGGCGCTTGTTGTTGTTAACAGAGTAGTGCTCCTTGCCGGAGGAATTGCTCATGCTTCGTATGGCGGAGTAGGTTTAGCGTTTTTTCTAGGTCTTCCTATGCTTCCGGTTACAGCGGCTTTTGCCGTGTGCGCGGCGTTGCTTATGGCGCTTGTTACCATGCGGGTGAAAGATAGAGCTGATACTTTCATAGGCGTTATGTGGGCGGGAGGTATGGCTCTGGGTATTATCCTGCTTGATATTACCCCCGGCTATAATGTCGATCTGATGAGTTATCTTTTCGGGGGGATACTTGCCACTCCAAATTCTGATTTAGTGCTGATGGCGGTGCTGGCAGGGATTGTGCTATCGGTTGTTTTTGTTTGTTACAAAGGGTTCTGGGCCATGTCTTTTGATGAAGATTTTGCCCGCGCCAGAGGCGTGCCTGTCACATTGCTTTATTTTTTGATGCTTGCTTTGATTGCTCTAAGCGTAGTTATGGTAATCCGTGTTGTCGGACTTATTCTGGTTATTGCGCTTTTGACGATCCCTCCGCAGATAGCGGAAAGCAGAACATCCTCACTTCATACAATGATGATTCTTTCAATCTTGCTCAGTATGTTTTTTTGCGTGACTGGATTGTTGTTATCTTATGAATTTGATGTGTCTTCAGGGGCAACAATTATTGCAGTAAGTGTCGTGGGGTTTGCTCTTTCTCTTTTACTTAATAAGATCAAAGGGCGTTCGGCTGCATAAAAATTGTGATTATAAATTTAAAAAGCCGCGTTTCCAGATTGATGGAAACGCGGCTTTTCAGTTTATTTTCTATGGTGGGAGAACCTGCTGAAGATTGGTTCATTTGCTATTTTGATGAATCCCTGATTATGTTCAGCTTTGTTGTCCATCATTCGGTAAGCCGCCAGTTTGAATATGTCCTGCACAACCATCCATACTAGATTATAGACCCAGACCCATAAAATATGAATCCAAGGTATGGCGGGTACGAGCCATCCCATGCCGCAGATGAATGCTGCAAAAAGCTGTGTTCCGATAATGGCCCAGAATAATTTCGGTGCGGGATACGGAGATTTCCAGAAAGCTTTTTTGGTGCGGGTTACGAACAGCATAAGATGTCCGCCTGCAACTAGTTGCAGGAAGAGCATGGTCTGGAGTTGTTCAACCGGATAATGAAATATATCCCGTCCGAGCCAGAGCATTCCGAATGTTTCAATAACGGCAAGGAAACCCAGAATGCTTGAAATTCCTAAGACACGGCCCATCTGCCAGCGGACAGGCTTTGGATCAAGCCATGTGTTGTCGTAGGCAATGGTCATAATCGGAATGTCGTCAAGCAGTGCCAGCATGATGATCATGACTGCTGTGAGCGGGTAGAAATCAAAGACCAGCATAGCCAGAACCACGAATGCCATAATGTCGATAGTCATGGCGATGCGGTAGATGGTGTAGCTCATCATGCGTTCGAAGATTCTCCGCGCTTCTTCCACTGCTTTAATAATGACTGATAAACCGGGTTCGGTGAGGATTAAATCTGCTGCGGCTCTGGCCGCATCGGTCGCACCTGAAACCGCTATCCCTGCGTCTGCCTGTTTGAGTGCGGGAGCGTCATTAACGCCGTCTCCAGTCATTGCTACGATGTGTCCGCGTTCCTGCAACGCTTTTACGATGGCATATTTATGTTCAGGGAATACCCGTGCGAAGCCGTCGGCTTGTTCAATCATTTCGGACTGAGTTGAAGTCAGGTGCGCGGGATCTGCGTTTTCGCCGAGCAATTCTGAAACGGGGTGCATATTGGTTCCCATTCCGAGCTGTCCCGCAGTTTCTCTGCCGATAGCAGTATCGTCTCCAGTAACCATTTTAACTTGAATGCCGTGTTTTACGGCCTGTGCAATGGTTTCTTTTGAATCATCACGAGGTGGATCGAACAGAGATAAAATACCTAGAAAATCCCATCCTCCGGTCTCATTGCTTTTGGCGACTCCCAGCGAGCGGAAACCTTTTGCCGCAAAATCGTTAATTGCTGAATCAGCTCTTTCGCGATCTGGTCCGGTTATCTTTGCAAGGTCAAGAATGACTTGCGGTGCTCCTTTTGTTACTTTGAACTGAGAGTTCTCTGTGGTGATGGAGCCTTCTGTTCTTTTGCGTATCGGATCAAAAGGGGAGAAGGAGGTTTGTTTGTATCCTGTGAAAATAGATTTATCCGCAATACCTTTTAAAACCGCAAGGTCGATGGCGTCACCGTTTTCTTCTTTTGAGGCAAGGGCGGCCATAAATATTAAATTGTCTTTATCCGGTGCAGAGAAAATAATAGGTTCGCCGAGGTCCAGCTGATTCTTAGTCAGAGTTCCGGTTTTATCCGAGCATAGAATATCAATTCCAGCCATTTCTTCAATGGCTTGTAACTTGGACACAATTGCTTTTTTCTTGGAAAGGGAAAGAGCTCCGAGCGCCATGGTGACTGACAGAACCGCCGGCATTGCCACCGGAATTGAGGCGACAACCAGAATGAGTACAAATTGAATGAGTTTGATCAGCGGTTCGCCGCGTAGAAGCTCGGTAACAACAAGAATCATTGCCAGACCTATGGCGACGAATATCAGAAAATCTCCGACCTTCATGACTGCTTTTTGGAAATGAGAGGCTGTTCCGGCACTTTCTACAAGTTTTGCAGTGCGTCCGAAAAATGTTTCTGCACCTGTTGCAGTGACGACAGCTTCCATTTCTCCCTGTTTCGCAACTGATCCTGAGAAAGCTTCATTACCGGATTTCTTGTTGACCGGTAATGATTCACCTGTAAGTGCGGATTGGTCGACGCTGAGATATTCCCCTTCGGTCAAAACAACATCTGCTGGAATTACATCCCCTAATCTGATGCGGACAATGTCACCGGGAACAAGGTTTGTCGCGTCAATTTCATTCCAAAGACCATCTCGCTGAACTCTTGCTTTCAGAGCCATTTGATTTTTCAGAGCATCAAGGGCGTTAGAAGCTTTGGCTTCTTCCCAGAATCCGATTGCTGCGTTGAAAATGAGAAGTACCATTATGATTGAAAAGTCTACCCAGTCCTGCACTATTAATGATAGCAGGGCCGCCGCTTCGATCATCCAGGGAATCGGTCCCCAAAAATAGCTTAGAAGCTTTTTTAACGGGCTGACGGTTTCCGTCTTTAAAGCATTTTGACCGTATTTATCGAGGCGGATACGAGCCTCGGGAGAGGTTAAACCTTTTGAACTAGAGTTTAAGTCTTTAAATATTTTATTGATATCCTGAGTAGATTCGTGCTTACCCATTGTTCTCCCCTTGAGTTAGGATGCAGTATAGAACGAGCATTAATTCTATTTATTTCATACATAACATGGAGCGGAGAGTGATACAATCGCAGATAAAAAAACTCCCGGCCTTAATACAAAGGCCGGGAGTTTTAATTGTTATACCGGGTGGAAGATATTAATCATTATCTCTGAGTTTATCTATAAGATGTTTCAGATCCGAAGCCAGCCTTGCCAGATCTCCTATAGCCTGATTGGCCTGGAGCATACCTTCAGATGTTTCGGATGAAACAACTTTGATATCTTCAATTGCTCGGTTGATGTCTTCACTTGCATTAGATTGTTCCTCGGAAGCCGTTGCAATGGAGCGAACCTGATCTGAAGTGGATTGAACCAGTTCAAGTATTTGTGAAAGGGACTGTTTTGACTCGTTAGCAAATTCAGTTGCCTTGTCTACGGCGACGGCAGCACTCTCAACACTTTCAATGTTCTTATTTGCTCCAGCCTGAATATTGTTGATAGCCAGCCCAACTTCTTTAGTGGCTTCCATTGTTTTTTCTGCCAGTTTGCGAACTTCATCTGCAACAACCGCAAATCCTCGTCCTGCATCACCAGCGCGGGCGGCTTCAATTGCGGCGTTAAGTGCGAGCAGATTAGTCTGGTCCGCAATGTCGGTAATGACGTTCATAACAGTTCCGATGGCTTCGGCTTGTTTGCCGAGTTCATCCATATTTGTTTTCAGTGTTTCCGAGTGCGAGTTAACGGCAAGAATAGAGTTTACAGAATTATCAACGATGGCAGAGCCTGATTCTGCATTCTGTCTGGTTTGATCAGCGCTTTCTGCCGCTTCTGAAGCATTACGGGCGACTTCGAGAACAGTGGCGTTCATCTCTTCCATCGCAACGGCTGTTTCAGAGATGCGTTGTTGCTGGGTGTCGGTACCGTGTGTGACTTCCTCAACTTGCGCTGACAATTCTTCTGATGCCGATGAAAGATCGTTAACCAAGCCTTCAAGCATATCTGCCGCCTCGAGCATTCCTTCTGCTTTTGCGCTTTCTGCGGCAACTTTGGCAACTTCAGCTTCAGCTTTTGCTTCATGTGCTTTGAGTGTTTCTTCTTTACTTTGTTCACTGAGTAGGTTTGCTTCGCCTATTTTGGTTTTGAGGCTGGTAATCATCTGCTCTAGAGAATCCTTAAGGATTCCCATTTCTCCTGAAAACTTACCTTTGAGTGAAGATTCTAAATCACCACCGGCAACTTTACTGGAAAAATCAACAAGACGATTCAGAGGTTTGTTTAGCCCTTTACGTATAAGGTAGATACAAATCACAGTCGCAATAATTATAAATAATAGTGCGGATAAAGCAGAGTTCTGTTCAATTGAGTGAATTGTGTCATCAAATTGACCTTTCTGTTTCAACACTGAGGCATCAATATTATCGACATATACGCCCATTCCTATAATCCAGCCCCATGGTTCAAAAAGTTTTACATATGACAATTTAGGCGCATCTTTACCTGTGCCCGGTTTATTCCACCAGTAATATACATAGCCTGCTCCGTTGTTTTGCTGAACAGTTTTGACCATTTCAACAAATAACTTTTTACCCTTGGCATCTGCTATTCCTGAAATGTCTTTGCCGTTCAAGGCTGGCTTCATCGGATGCATGATCATTTTCGGTCCAGAATCATTAACCCAGAAATACTTCTCTGTTCCGAGTTTCATTTTTGCTACTTGGGCGAGAGCTTCTTTTTTCATTTCAGTGGTGATATCTTCAACCCATGCCCCTGTTCCGATAATCCAACCCAACTTAGGCAGTATTTTTACATATGAAATTTTAAGCTTGGGTTCGGTTTCTCCCGGGCGGGCCCAATGATATGCAATTGTCCCTTCTCCTTTTGTTTCGGCGATGCGGGTCATATCTTTGATGAAGTAAATTCCTTTAGAATCTTTCAAGTCCGATAAGTCTTTTCCAAGTAGAGATTTATTGGGGTGGACTACCATGCGGTTTTCTATATCGTTAATCCAGACATAGTTGTCTGTGTCGTATCTTGCTGCATCAACGAGGCTTTTAATCCGTTCTTCAAGAATTTCTTTTGGCAGGATTCCATCAAATTTATCATATAATGCTTCAGCTTGGGTAACAACAGTGTCCACAACTTGTTTAAGAGATTCCATTTCCTGTTTTTTTAATGTTTCAATATCTTGTGAGCGTTCATAATATGAATTTACTACGCTGTATGCCAGATCAACTGAGTCCTTTAGTTTTCCTTTTTCTTCAGTTTCTATTTCGCGTCGATATTCACTTGAACGTTTATCGATAAATCCTTCTAAATTAAAATTAAAGAATGAAGAAATAAATATTCCTTCAATCAGCAAGGCTCCCACAATGAGAATTGTAATTCTGACAGCCACGGATTGCAGTGGGGATACTTTTTTCATAATTTCTCCTAATTCCTTTCTGTGATAGGGATTCGTGATTAATATTGATTTTTTTTGATATAAAATTTAGGGCTAAATTATAGAGAGAATAACAAAAGTTTCTATCATTTTTATATTATATTTAAAAAAATAAGTCACTATCAAATCGTTTTTTAAGTGTAGGTAAGGATATTATAAAAAAAGGGCGAACTTCGTAAAAGTTCGCCCTTGGTTTTTTATATGTAGTTTTAAATTAAGACTGCATATTCCTGATGAGTGTCTTAATCTGAGAAGCGAGTTTGGCTACCTCTGTGATGGCCTCGGCCGACTGTTCAGTTGCTTGAGCTGACTCAGCTGAGATTTGATTGATTTCCTCAGTAGCTCTGTTGATTTCTTCACTTGTTGCGGATTGTTGTTCGGCGGCTGTTGCTATTCCGTGAATTTGATCTGCTGAAGTTTCAACCATATGAACGATTTCATCGAGAGCTTTACCTGATTTGCCAACAAGGTCAGTCGATTCAACAAGTGATTCCACGGCGGTGTCAGTTGCAGTGATGTTTTTACGTGTGCTGGTTTGAATGGATGAGATTGCCTGCCCGACTTGTTTTGTCGCATCCATAGTCTTTTCGGCAAGCTTACGAACTTCATCTGCAACAACTGCGAATCCTCGTCCTGCATCACCGGCTCTGGCTGCTTCGATAGCGGCGTTGAGTGCGAGCAAGTTAGTCTGATCTGCAATGTCTGTAATGACGCCCATTACAGCTCCGATAGATTCTGTCTGTCCTCCGAGTTGCTCCATGCTTGTTCTCAGCTCTTCAGAATTAGTCTCAAGCGCTTTGATGGAAATAACAACCTGACCGACTAAATTCTGTCCTTCCAAAGCCTTGTCTTTTGTTGCCTTCGCATTCTCGGAAGCTTCGCCTGCATTTCGTGCCACTTCGAGAACTGTGGAGTTCATTTCTTCCATGGCGGTTGCGGTTTCACTTGCTCTTTCCTGCTGAGTTTCCGCTCCTCTGCGAGATTGTTCTACCTGTGCGGACAGTTCGTCTGCTGCAGATGAAAGCTGATCGGAAATATCATCAGCTTCACGTGCAGTTTCTGCAACCTTTTCACTTTGAGCTTTCATGGTCTGCTCATTTTCTTTGATGGTTGTCACATCATTCATAATCATGAACGCGCCGATGAGTTTCTGATCAAGGTCATGCAGCGGAGCCGTGTCGATTATTGCAAAGAACTGGTTACCATTCTCTGTTGTTGCGGATATTTCGATATCAGCAATACTTTGATCTTTGCTGATGCAATTTGTGATTGAATCGGTGATGTCCTTGTTTTTCAGCAAATTGCGTACAGGTTTGCCGAGGTATTCATCACATGCTCCAGAATATCCGAATTGATCAAGTATGTGCTGGTTAATGAAGGTTATTTTTTCATCAAGGTCTACGACAATACAAGGCAGGGTCAAACCGTTCAGGAGCCCTCCTGAAAAACCAAGCTTGTTTTTGAGTTCAAGTACCATGCTTTTAACAGAAGTAATGGTTTGACCGACTACATCGTCAACGTCATATTCAAGTTCAGAATCGTAATCTCCTTGGGAGACCTTTGCGGTAAAAGTAGAAAGGTTTTGCAATGGTTTGGTAGTATATTTAATGAGAATCATGAGAATAATAATCGATATAGCAAGGGCCACTACAGCAATTATTAAGTTGGTCATGAAAATGGCTCTATCTACACCGTGAGTCATTTCAGATTTATCCATTGTGAATGCAAATGACCACTTCCAAGGTTTGAACAGGGATATGAAAGCAACTTTTTCAGTTCCGTCCATCGTGTAGCTGACAAGTCCGGTAGTTGTTTGTTTAAAATCGTTCCAGAAAGGCTGATCAGATAGACTTTTACCCGTCATTGTGGGGTGGAGAAGGATTTTACCTTTTTGATTGAAAAGGGTTGCATAACCTTTGCCTCCGACATTGGCGGCGTTTACCGACTTTTCGAATGCAGGAGTTATTATTTTACGGCCAACGAATATTACACTGACAATATTTCCTCTTAGATCTTCTAAAGGTTTGTAAGCTGTGATATACCAAGCGTTTACAACGTAAGCCATTCCAAAATAAGTTTTGCCTGACATTACGGACTGATAAACTGGACTGCTTGAGGGAATATATGTTCCGGTTGCGCGGTTTCCGTCAGTTTTGAGTACATTGGTGGAAACCCTTAATAGTTTGTCCGGTAAAACCTGAAAGACTGTAGCTGTCCCACCGATAGTTTTTTGTAAATCATCAACCAGATCAAAGTTGTCGTTGATGCCCATCCCGCCAAATTCCAGCGTGGGTATGCTGACGCTTTCGCTTTGTTTCGTTACTTGGTTTGTAATGGTTCTTTTTAGCGGTGCGCGTTTGTTGAGTTTAGGAAAACCCAATGAGAAAATCTTTTTATCCATAATGTCGATGTCAGATTTAACTTTGTCCAAGACAATTTCATTTTGCATTTCCATGATGGAATGAACACTTTCCGCGATGGATGCCATGGACGTTTCACCTAATGTGTTTAAAGCCGCTTGAACTTTAAACAGATTAATAGTCGTCATGGAGATGATGGTTGCCATAATGATTGCTACGGATCCCAGCATCAACTTTGCTTGAAATGATAACTTCTTAAACATGTATTACTCCTGAACCAAAATTAAAGGACTTTATGTTTATTCTGTCGAAACAACTCACATGCAAATAACATTTTTAATAAACGCTTGATATCAAAATTTTATTCTATCGTTTGTGTAAATATATAATTATTAAATGTTTAGTTCAGGGGATGTGATCTTCTTGATATTTTTGATAAAATTTTAACAATAGAGCTTTCTTTTTCATATTTCACCCGTGAAATTCTTGGTGCTGCTTTTGCGTAATATACAACAATGTTATCTCCGGGGGATAGTTTTTTCCAGTTTTTGTCATTAATGCTTGCAATACGCTCTCGAGCTTGTCCTAAAGGATCAATGAAACGATAACGAATAAGTTGTTCAACTTTTCGGTCGATTTTTTCAATAACTATACCCACTGCTTTATTTTCTCCGAATGCTCTGATTCTTTCAGTCCTTATTTCCTGGTACGGAATAAGGAATAGTACGCATAAAAAAATAAGTGCTCCGGTAAATAAAAGTTTATTTTTAACGGAAGAGAAGTGTGTAGTATAGAAACTGTTCATAGTGAAAAGATATCACCAGAGATCGAAGGAGGCAAGTAACAGTCATGGATCTATCGTTAACTTGGGAGGACTGTTTATGTATAATTCAAATCAGAATGAAGAGTGGTGGTTATTGGCAATCGGAGAAAGTTTTGAAGGATTTTTCCTTAATTTTTGGATAGAGCCATTTTGAGTCCAAGTGCGATGAACACCACACCTGATATAGCTTCAAGACGTTTTTTGAACTTGTTGCCGGAAATGAAGGGGCGCATTTTTCCTAGAGCAAGAGTGATAAAACTAAACCATAATATTCCCATACAGAGGTGAATGATCATCAACTGGAAAGATTTTTCAATGAGGTTGTCCGCAGGGGATATGAACTGTGGTAACAGGGCCAGATAGAAAACCGCAACCTTGGGATTCAGGACATTAGTAAGGAAGCCTTCTCTGATTGAAGCGGAAATGCTTCTTTTCTGACTGTGCACTATTGTGGATTGCTCTCCTTCGGAGGAACGACTGCGTCTGAGAGACTGTACTCCCAGATATATTATATAGAGTGCTCCCGCCAGTTTTACGAATTCAAAAGCTGTTGCCGAGTTCATGAGAATCATGGATAGACCGAAAGCTGAAGCCATGGCATGCACAATTAGTCCCGCATTTATTCCTGCCACAGTACAAAGCCCGTCAGAAGTTGAGCGGGTGAGTGTATTGTTTACCACCAGCATTGTGTCAGAGCCGGGGGTGACAGTCAGGAGTGCCGCAATGGGAATAAAAGCTAAAGTAAGTCCATCCATTTTGTATGCCTTAGAGGAAACCGAATTTTGAGAGTTCTTTGTGAATTTTTTCAGGAGTGGTCGGTTTCGTCATGTACGAAATGGCTTCACCTTGAAAAAAGGCCCTTGAAGCTTTGGTGCTGTCATCGAGGGCCGTCGTAATTATCGCTTTTACTTTTTGATCATCTGTGAGTTCAAGTTCGTTTTCAACCGCTCTGATTTTTTCTAAAGCCTGAAGACCATCCATGCCGGGGAGGATAATATCCATAAACATGAGCTTGTATGGACGGTCTGATGAACAGGCATCTGTAAACATTTGCAGAGCTTCTTCACCGGTAGTTGCGCAGTCAACTTCAACATTGTTTATCCCCTTAATCTCAGTGAGGATGTTGTGAAGAAAAAGCATGCAGGCACTGTTGTCTTCTACTACCAGAGTTCGCATATCTTTGACTCGCTTATCTTTTCAAAATCTATTTAGTCGGAAAGAAGATACGGTTCAAGCTCTGAAACAGCTTCAAAGAGAAAGTGGTCGATAAGTTCACAGAATAGATGCCCCACAGCAATATGAACTTCCTGCACGATGGCAGTATCTTTGCTGGGAACACTTATTATGTGATCGCATATGGGAAGCATTTCACCTGAACTTAAACCGGTCATACCTATTGTCACCATTTGTTTCCGTTTAGCTTCTTTTAATGCTTTTATCACGTTTGGACTTGTGCCGGAAGTACTGATTCCAACAAGAACGTCTCCTGGTGCACCTAGAGCTGCAACCTGTTTTTCAAATATCATATCAAAGGAGTAGTCGTTTCCTATTGATGTGAGTATTGAGGAGTCGGTTGTAAGCGCAAGACCGGGTAGTGGCGGGCGTTCAAGTTTAAATCTGTTTACCAGTTCAGCTGCAAGGTGCTGACAGTCTGCGGCACTGCCGCCGTTGCCGCAAAATAGAATTTTTGACCCTTGAGCAAGGCGGACAGCCATTGCTCTGGATATTTCAACAACTAACTGAGAGTCCTGCTCAAAAAAAGCTTCCCTTACTTCAAGGCCGGAGCGGGCGTGATCAAGTACTTTTTGTAAAGCTGTATGAGACATATATTATCCTTCTGGGAGTTTTACTTAAATCCGTATGGTGAATTCCGTTTATAGGAAATCAATCCATGTGGCAATATGCCGGGTTCCTCCTTGATAAAATCATTAATCCTAAATAAGGTAATTATTTTAAAGCAGTTAGTGGCTGAAAATAATTCTTGTGGAGTATATAAGTGAATAAAATTTATAGTATTGTCTTTTTGTTACTTGCCACCAGTATAATTGGTTGCGGATCAAAGAATTTATCTGTTGATTCTTCCGAGGTGGATATTATGATTGGTCAGATGGTAATGGTCGGATTCAGAGGGATGGATGCTGCGCCGGATAGTTTTATTGTTAAAGATATACGTGATGCAAAAATAGGCGGAGTTATTCTTTTCAGTAAAGATTGTGCGTTAAACAGTACTGAGCGTAATATTTCAGATTACAAGCAGGTGGAAGCTCTCACCTCCTCGCTTCAGAAGCAAGCCCGTATTCCGCTTTTTGTTGCGGCGGATCAGGAAGGGGGACTCATTTGCAGATTTGCTGTGGATAGAGGTTTTCCTTCGAGTCCTTCCGCCGCAGAATTAGGTAACAGTGGCGATTTGAAAGCCGCATTCAGAGCTGGGAAAGCTGCGGGTAAAACGCTAAATTCTGTAGGTGTAAATGTTGATTTTGCACCAGTGGTTGATGTTAACCGCAATGCAGTAAATCCTGTTATTGCGGCATTGCAAAGAAGTTTTTCGGATGATCCGGTTATTGTTTCCGAGTTTGCAAAAGCCTTTATAGACGGTTTGCATTCGGAGAAAGTGATATCTTGTCTTAAGCATTTTCCGGGGCACGGCAGTTCGGCGGGGGACAGTCATAAAGGTTTCACCGATGTTACTGATTCATGGTCCGAAGATGAGCTTATTCCATATCGCAAGCTGATTAATGATCATAAAGTAGATATGGTTATGACAGCTCATATCTATAATAGTAAGCTTAATAAAAAATATCCTGCAACCCTTTCCCATTCTGTAATAACGGGACTTTTGCGCAATGAACTCGGGTTTAAGGGCGTCGTTGTAACTGATGACATGCAGATGCAGGCTGTAAGCGGTGAATTCGGTTTTAAAGACAGCGTATTCAGGGCTGTGGATGCCGGAGCGGATATTCTGCTGTTTGGAAACAATCTTATTTATGAACCGGGATTAGGTATCAAGGCTGTAGGAGCTATTAAGGAACTTGTCCGTGAAGGCAGAATCTCAGAACGCAGGATAAGGCAGTCCTATGAAAGGATTATGCTTTTGAAGAATCAGTCGATTTTGCGTATAAATTAGTTCTGTATTGCGGGAAGAAGAATTGTAAATGTTGTTCCTTTTCCTTGTGAAGACTCTACACTTAGACTGCCTTTGTGGTTCTGCGTAATTATGAAATATGAAACAGAAAGACCAAGTCCTGTTCCGTAACCGGGATCTTTTGTTGTATAAAAAGGTTCAAAAATTCTCTTGCGGGTGTCTTTATTTATACCGGGGCCGTTGTCCGATATGGTACATTTTACCATGTCACCCAAATTGGATATTTTGACACTGATTTCCGGCTGAGCTTCCATTTCTTTCCAGTCGTCCATTGCTTGCGCGGAATTCCTCAGTAAATTAAGGAAAACCTGTTCAATCTCTGTTCCTGCACAAAGAACCGGGTTAAGAAACTCTGCGTAGTCTCTGGTAATTTTAATCTGTTTAAAATCGTACTTTTTGTTGGGATTATAATCCTGTGTTGCCAGAGATATTGATTTATCGAGCAGTATTCTAATGTCACAGGAAGCTTTGCTTGAATCGCTTTTACGGCTGAATTCAAGCATACGGGAAACTATTTCTGCAGCACGAACGCCTGATTCTGTGATACCTTCAAGCGTTTTTATTATTTTACGATCTTCCATATAAGCGAGTACAGAATTCATGTTGCACCCTGCTTTTTCAGCAGCCTTTATATTAGGAGCAAGGTCTGGTGAAAATCTTCTGATTATATTCTGAATACCCTGAAGGATGCCGCCAAGAGGATTGTTAATTTCATGGGCCATTCCGGCCGCAAGCCCTCCAATGGACATCATTTTTTCAGTCTGGATCATTATTTCTTCGATTCTGGCACGTTCTGTTGCGTCATCAATTCTTATTACCGCACCTTTAATGTCCCCGCTTAAAGGGTAAATCATGATGTCCTGATATTTTTGGTTTTGAGAATCCTGAGGTGTGCGGATTTCTGTTTCAGGTATTCCTGTCTCAATGGCCTTTTCAATACGGGATGTATATTTCGCAAGTGAAGGAAAAGCTTCTTCTACTTTTTTACCGAGAAGTTGGTTGGCAGCTATGGTGGCGTTTTTTTCCGCATTGGAGTTAAAGTGGACAATTTCTCCTGTGCTGTTAACTCCGATTATTATCGAAGGCATGGAGTCGATGATATTTTTTATGTAGTTTCTGGTCCGGTGCAGTTCAAGTTCAACCCGTTTGCGCTCAGTTATATCTGTACCCACTGAAAGGATTTCAACAGTATTCCCGTCATCATCATAAACTGGACTGTTTGACCAGTAAATCCATACGCTACTTCCGTCTTTGCGGACATTTTGATTGTTGCTGATTGGGGTAAGCTCAGGATTTGTGGTCATTTCGTGAATAAGTTTTTCAAGGTCTGAGTCATTGTCCTTAGTTCTAGGGATAATGGTTCCGATAATACTTTTACCTAGCATTTCTTCTTGAGTGAATCCAAAAAAAGATTCTGCATATTCATTAAAAAAGGTGCAGTTACCATTAAGATCCATTCTGATAATTATACTGTGCACTCGTTGAACAAGGTCTTTGTATTCCTGTCTTGATATGGCTATTTCTTTGGAATGTGCTGTGATTTCATCAAGTAAGCGCAAGATGTTTCCAGCAAAAAAAGATGTGGTTAGAATATATTTCTGGTTCTCGATAAAAGACATCTTTTCAGCTTCTGCTTCCCAATTTACTTTTCTGATTTTTTCTGCAGCATACTCGATTGCCGGTAAATGGTTTAGCTTTTCTCCGGGTAGCATTGATACATTTGCCAGCAAATTTTTTATGCGGACAAAGTCTTCTTCCGTTTCTTCAAGATCCCATGTCAGAAAAGTAGATCTTTTGAGAATTATGAGAACTGTGGCGAGGGCCAGAATCATAAACAGGGTTGCGCCGTAAAATTCTGCGGAAATATCTTTAGCTACTACAACTGTAATTGAGCCTGCTTTTTCATTTTTTATTTTAGCCGATGCAAATATGCGGAATGAAGAGAACATTATCTTGCGTATTTTATCTTCGTGAAGATTGTATTTGTCGGAAGTGTAAAAAATACATTCATTTTCTTTATCGAATATAAAAATATCAGTATCTTTAGGAGATACCGGGAGTAATGTTTCCGATTTGAACTCCGCAATTACGAAAGAGTTGTCCAGCCTTTTGGTTAAAAATAGTGTCGGTTCATCTTGATTATTATTTTTAGCCTTCTGGATCAAACAGATTTGTCCGGGCTTAAAATATTTAATTTTATTAAATAGAGAAGATCTTGAAATGTCGTCATTTTTTACGGGATGAGGTCTGCTGTTGAAAATTTCTCCCTGCTGAGAAACTCTGAGGATAGAGGTTAGTCCGTAATCAAGAGAGCTTTTCGATTGCATGATGTTTTCAATGAAATCGATTCGGTTGGAAAAGTATGTACCCCATGTGTCAACTCTTTCGTTTACTTCGCTATTAATCATCCAAAAAAAGAGCAGGAGTGAAAACGACGAGCATGCGATAAAAATCGTAAGAAAAAAGCAAAGGTAGTTGCGAATTCTTTCGTTTAGTGTGTGTATGCTTTTTATTTTCATCAGGTTGTAACTGCTAAAGTCATTCTAAAAGATTATGTGGTGTAGTAGTAAAAGCTTGTCGCTTAACCGCATTATTACAGATTTCGGTTATCTATACAGTTAGATCATTAAGTTGATCTTTGTAAAGAACTTAGGTTTGTTAATCTTTATAACACATTAAATTAATTGTTTTTTAAATTAATTATCGCATCCGTTCAGCTCCTTCCTCTATTTAAATTTATTGATTGTCTAAACCGGGAATCTTTTTCCGTCTTTAAACGGGCAGAAGTTTCCTTATTCGTATTTTGTCGATCTTTTCTTGAGCATTGTTCATTTTTGTTTATTTCTAAAAATATAATCTTAACGGATGGTTAAAGGTTTATAAAGGTGAACATGAAGGTTTGATCTTTCATTAGGCATGAGCATTGCAATGTCTTTTGCAGAGAAAAGTTTCAACCAATTAACGGAGGAAATAGTTCGGAAAAAAGTACGGCGTTGATGTGGGCAGAATACGGCAATCGGCCGGATGGTGATTCTCGGAGGTTGGTAATGTGTGGATTCGTTCGCATAGACAAATTTCCCATATGGGACATGTGAGAATTGCCGCCGTTAAAGGCTGTACCTGCGAAGAGTCGCGGATTCATAAAGGATCTCCGCGCATTTGTGGAAAGATTAGGCGGACACCTGCGTGAGTCCGATTGCAGGTAGTGCTGAATGATGTCCTCTAAACGACGTTGATTTTTACCGGATTATGTGGCCGATGGCCACAAGTCTAATTGTTCCGGAGGGTATTTTATGAAGTAAAGGGGAGAATATTTTATGATTTTTAATCAACTAGTTAAATGGTCGAAGTGGAAGGAACCACTTAGGCGTACTTTCTTAAATAATTCAAGGAGGAATTATTATGTCGCTCGTAATTAATCACAATTTGATGGCAATGAATGCTAACCGTAACCTTGGTTCAGCTTACAACGATCTTGGTGTTTCAACTCGTAGACTGTCTTCCGGTCTTCGTGTCGGCTCAGCCGCTGATGATGCTGCAGGTCTTGCAATTCGCGAGCTTATGCGCGCTGATGTTAAGACTCTTAATCAGGGTATTCGTAACGCGAATGATGCTATCTCTATGATTCAGACCGCTGATGGCGCTCTCGGTGTCATCGATGAAAAGTTGATTCGTATGAAGGAACTTGCAACTCAGGCATCCACCGGTACCTATAACTCTGACCAGCGCCTTATCATCGACTCTGAATATCAGGCTATGGCTTCAGAAATTACCCGTATTGCCAACGCAACAGACTTCAACGGAATTCACCTTCTCAACGGTAACTTGTCTGGTGAAAACTCTGCTCATAGTGGAGCAGGACTCACCTCTACCGGTCCTGTTAAGGTCCATTTCGGTTCCGGTAATGACAGTTCTGAAGATTATTACTACGTATCTATCAATACCTCTACCGCATCAGCTCTTGGTGTCGGACTGGCAGCTAATAACTCCATTTCCACACAGGCTCTTGCGCAGCAGTCCCTTGATAAGTTGAATGATGCGATCATATCCAAGGATAAGATTCGTGCTAACCTCGGTGCTCTCCAGAACAGACTGGAAAACACTATTACCAACCTCTCAATCCAGGCAGAAAATGTTCAGGCTTCGGAATCACGCATTTCCGATGTCGACGTCGCGACTGAAATGACTGAGTTCACTAAGAACCAGATCCTCACTCAGGCCGCCGTCGCAATGCTCGGACAGGCTAACAATATGCCTAGAATGGCAATGCAGCTCATTGGCTAACACCAATGGGTGACTAACTCAGAAAGGGAGGTCCATTAATTTGGGCTTCCCTTTTCGTGTTTGAAGATATTTTTATGGAAATATTGCGGATTGTTATATTTATGTACTTGCATTTTCATAATCTATGAAAAGTTTACTTTTTTGCAATTTTATCCTATAAACGTCCACTGAATCCGAGATTTTCGGGTTAAAGATGTCCGTTTAATACAACTATTCATATTCAGAATAATGTTTTTTTTACACTTCTATGCGTACAAAAAAACGGCATCATGCGCGAATGGCGTATTTGGTGTAACTTTTTTGAAACTGACTTGATTTTCTTGCCGGGAATCCCCGATAAATCTTATTTTTCAAGCAGCCCTTCATTCTGTCACGCCGTAGCATATCCACCTACACAAGGAGATCGTTTTGTCTACAAGAACCGTATATTATATCGAAGGTGATGGAATCGGACCCGAAGTATGGGCTGCCGCTCGTCCTGTTCTTAACGCTGCGCTTGAAAAAGCATACGCAGGGGCTAATAAACTGGACTGGAAAGAGCTCCTCGCCGGAGGAAAAGCTTTCAAAGAAACCGGAGAATATCTGCCACAGGTTACTCTTGATACTTTGAGCAATGCTGATCTGGCTATGAAAGGACCTCTTCAGACTCCTGTCGGAAAAGGGTTCCGTTCTTTGAACGTTACCATGCGTCAAACTTTTGATCTTTATGCCTGTATTCGCCCTATTCAGTATTTTAAGGGAATTGAATCTCCTGTTAAAAGACCCGATCTCGTCGATATCGTTGTTTTCCGCGAAAACACAGAAGATGTTTATGCAGGAATAGAATGGAGTTCAAATTCTCCTGAAGCAAAAAGAGTTATTGAATTTTTGGTTGACGAAATGGGCGCTAAAATTGACAGCTCTGCCGGTATAGGAATTAAGCCTATCACTCCCGCAGGTTCAAAACGCCTTGTTCGCAGAGCTCTTGATTTTGCTCTTGAACAGAACCGTGAGTCCGTAACTTTGGTTCATAAAGGTAATATCATGAAGTACACTGAGGGAGGATTCCTTAAGTGGGGTTATGAGCTTGCTGCTGAAGATTATGCCGGAAAAGTTGTAAGAGACGGTGAACAGGGCGAAGGCAAGGTTATAATCAATGACCGTATTGCCGACGCTATGTTCCAGGAACTCTTAATGCGTCCTGAAAAATACAGCGTACTGGCAACTACCAACCTTAACGGAGATTATCTCTCCGATGCTCTTGCTGCACAGGTTGGCGGACTTGGACTTGCTCCCGGAGTAAATATGGGTGACAAGCTTGCGATCTATGAGCCTACTCATGGAACAGCTCCTACCATCGCTGGTAAAGATATGGCTAACCCCGGAAGTCTGATTCTTTCCGGTGCAATGCTTCTTGAACATATCGGTTGGAACGAAGCAGCGGATTTGATCAAGAATTCTGTTGAAAAATCTTTGGCAGCCAAAAAAGTTACTGTTGATCTGTCAAGCCAGATCAGTGGTGCTGCAACTGTAGGCTGTAAAGAGTTCGGTGAGATTATTCTCGCGAACCTGTAGTCTCTGCCGCATATAAATATAAAGCCCTCCTGATGTTTGCATCGGGAGGGCTTTTTTTTTATTGCTATATTAAAATATTAATCGATGCTGGTCTCTATTCCATTATCTGTTTGCTTTAATTCGATATAACAGTCCGAAGAATCCAGCGTTGTGGTTGTAATCGGGGTTGCTTTTTCAATTCCTGCATCAGGGATGGTACGAAGGATTAGTTTGTTGTCGGAAAGACCTTTTCCAAGATGAATTTTTTGTCCGGGTATCAGTCTGAACTGTGCAAAAATAACTTTGGTTTCTTGGTAACGGAGAGAACCGGCAACTGGAAAGTCACAGGTGTTTTTTATGGTGACAGCCGCAGCCGGACCCGCTGTAAGTATCGATAGAATAAAAAAGATTGTAACAATTAGTTTTTTCATGCTTTTCCTATTTTGCAGACTTGATAATGAGATTTAATATGAAGGTAGGAGTGTAAAGTCAAGTTTGCATGATTATAAGTGAGATAAAGGCCACCGCAATAGTGGTGTGAAAATAATCGCTGAGAGCCCAGTTTTTCTACTATTTTTTATTTAGTGAACAGTGTTGACTAAAAAATAATCTTGCGTAAAGTGACCCTCACAAAACAGTTATAAATTAGTGGAGAGATAGCATGCGGAAGATTCAAATTTTATTTCTATGCGTTTTATTAATGATATCAGTTTCGGCCTTTGCTGCTGAAGAAAAGAAGGCCAAGCAAAGTGCTCCTCAAATGCCTCCGGCTCATGTGGTGACCGCAAAATCTTACTCCGGGCAAGTCGCTCCTGAATCAGCTTATATAGGTACGGTTTATTTTTCTGAGGTTTCAGATGTAGCCTCGGAAGTTGCCGGAAAGGTTGTCAAAGTTGAAGTTGAAGAAGGGGATACTGTTAAAAAGGGTGCTGTTCTTCTTGTGCTTAGTTCTGATTTGCTGGCTACGGAAATCCGGGCCGCCAATGCTGCCTACAAAGAAGCCAAAGCCAACTATCAGGGCGCTCAGCGCGATAATGAGCGTATCACACAACTTTTTAAAGGCGGCTCTGTTCACGAAGGTGAGTATGATTCCAAAAGATTTAGAGCTATGGCTCTGGAAAGTGAAATGGCTTCTTCAATGGCGAAATTAAGAAGGCTTCAGATCGAACTTTCAAAGAAAATAATTCGTGCACCTTTTGACGGTGTAGTGATTAAAAGAAACGTATATCTCGGTGAATGGATTTCTCGCGGTGGAGAAGTTGCTAAGATCGGTATGAACACCAGTTATGATGTTGTAGTTAATGTCCCTCAGGACGTGTCGCAGGTTGTTAAACCGGGGCTTGATGTCGGCTTGGATATAGGAGGAAAGGAACTTACAGGTCAGGTCTTCGCTGTTATTCCGCGCGGAGATGTTGCCAGTCGTACTTTCCCTATTAAAATAAGAATTCATGGTGAAAAAGGCCTTGCTCAGGGGATGGAAGCCCGCGTTTCTCTGCCTTCAGATATTGCCAGCGAAACGGTGGTTGTTCCTCGCGATGCAGTTCTTTCGTTACGCGGAGTTACAATGATTATTGCAATTGTCGAAGGCAAAGCTGCTCCGATTCCCGTAAAGGTTATTGGATACAAAGGAATGAATGCCGGAGTACGTGGCAAGGGGCTTGCTGCTGATATGGACATAGTTGTTAAAGGTAATGAAAGGCTCAGGCCCGGACAGGCTGTAGTCATAGACAATAAGTAGTTATCATCTGTCTGGAGTTTAAACGTTATGGATTTTATAAAATTTTCAATTGAGAAGCCTGTTTCTATACTTGTAGGGGTAATCCTGCTGGTGCTTTTCGGTGCACTTGCTCTTACAGGTTTACCATATCAGCTTTCCCCTACAGTTACTGAACCTGAAATAACCGTTGAAACGCAGTGGAATGGTGCAACTCCTTATGAGATTGAGCGAGACATCATTGAAGAACAGGAAAAAGTTCTCAAAGGTGTGACTGGTTTGATTGAGATGGAATCTGAGTGTTTCAACAGCGTCGGGCGTATTTCTCTGCGTTTTAAAATCGGAACAAATGTTGATGATGCTCTGCTTAGAGTCTCCAATAAGCTGAATGAAGTTAAGAGATATCCTGCTGATTCAGATCGTCCGATCATAACGGCTACAGGATCTGCAACGTCTCCTATCATCTGGATGATTTTGAAGAATCTTGAGGGTAATGAGCGCCCTATTGATGAATATTTAACCTTCTTTGAAAATGATGTGCGCCAGTATCTGGAACGAGTCGACGGCGTTGCAGACCTGTTTATGGGCGGTGGCACTGAAAAGGAAATGCACGTTATCATCGCACCTGAAAAGCTTGCAGCATATAATCTGACTATTGCTAAAGTTATTGAGGTTCTTAAAAGCGAAAATACTAACGTTTCCGCCGGTAATATGGGCGTAGGTAGAAGAGATTACCGTATTCGTACTACCTCGGAATTTCGTTCACCGGAAGAGATTGAGGATGTTGTTATCACTTCCTCCGGTCAGCAGCGGGTAACTCTCGGCGATGTCGGTAAAGTTGTACCCGGTTTTAAAAAGTCCGAAGTTGCAATGCTTAGCGACGGTTTTCCGGGGATTGCCATAGGTATAAAGCCCGAACCGGGCGCTAATGTTCTTGATGTTACCCGCGATGTTCGCGCGGTTGTCGAAAGTCTAAACAAAGGAATGCTTGCGAAAGAAGGTGTTTATCTGGACTGGACTTACGATCAGGCTCCTTACATTACCGGTGCGATAGATCTGGTTAAACAGAATATTATTATCGGTGGTGTTCTGGCTATTATTGTTTTGTTGATTTTTCTTCAGTCATTGTCCTCTACAATTATTGTTGCCATTGCGATTCCAATTTCAGTGGTAGGCTCATTCATTGTTTTCGGCGGACTTGGAAGATCTTTAAATATTGTAAGTATGTCCGGTATCTCCTTTGCCGTTGGGATGCTGGTTGATAATGCCATTGTTATTCTTGAGAATATTGATCGGCATCGAAGTATGGGGAAACCCCCCTATAAAGCAGCTTACGACGGTGCCAGCGAAGTATGGGGTGCTGTTCTTGCCTCAACATTGACAACTGTTGCTGTATTTCTTCCTGTTGTCTTTATTGAGGAAGAAGCAGGACAGTTATTTAAAGATATTGCCATCGCAGTTACTTGTGCCATTTCATTGTCTTTATTCGTATCAATCTCAGTTATCCCTATGCTGGCAAAGCAGTTTTATACGCTTTCCGGCAAGGAGAAAAAAATCAGGAATAATATCCTGACCAGATTTGGTGGAAAATGTTCAAACGGCATTATGTCGCTGCTTGAGCTTTCGATCCGAAACTGGATGACGAGAATTTCGACTGTTGTGATTCTGGTAGTCGCTTCTGCTTTGCTCGTGATTTCTTTCTTCCCGAAGATGGAATATCTGCCGCAGGGTAATAGAAACCTTATTCTCTCAATTCTGATTCCTCCTCCGGGGCTGTCATATGAAGAGCGTGATTCCATCGGTGAGTTTATCGCTTCACAGGTAGATCCGCATATGCATAAAGATAAAGATGGCTTTCCGGCTATCGATCATCTTTTTTACGTGTCTGCTCCTTCCATTAATCTCTTTGGAGCGATGTCGGAAGATGACGAACGTCCTGCTGAGTTAATACCTCTTTTTAACAAGATAATGAGTTCTATTCCCGGTATGTTCGGGGTCAGTATTCAGGCTTCGATTTTTGAATCCGGCCTCGGTAAAGGACGAATGGTCGCAGTAGATTTCAGTGGATCTGATCTTAATCGGCTCATTGCCGCAGCTGGAACTATGTTCGGAATGGCTCGGCAGGCTGTGCCGGGTGGACAGGTTCGCCCAATTCCGTCACTTGAAATGCTTTATCCTGAAGTAAAAATTGTGCCGGATCGTGACCGTGTCCGTTCGGCTGGAATGTCCAGTCAGGAGGTCGGGGAAGCCCTTGATGTTCTGATGGATGGTCGTAAAATTGGTGATTTTAAAGAAGAAGGTAAAAAGAAAATTGATTTGAAATTGAAAGCTTCCGAGTCAGGGGTAAGCACGCCGGAAGAACTTTACAGTTCTCTCATTGCCACTCCGCAAGGCTGGGCTGTTCCTATTTCATCTCTTTCGACTATAGAAAGAACTTACGGGATTACTCAGATTCGTCATCTGGAACGGCAGAGGACTGTAACTTTACAGATAACGCCTCCTAAATCCATGCCGCTTGAACAGGCAATGGAGATTATCCAGAATGAACTGATTCCAAAGGTCAGGGAAATGGGGCTTCTTGAGGGCGTGAACGTGAGAATGAGTGGTGCTGCGGATAAACTTACTCAGACCCGTGATGCAATGCAGTGGAACTTCCTGCTGGCAATTGTCATAACTTATTTGCTTATGGCTGCGCTTTTCGCGAACTTCATTTATCCGTTTATCATTCTGCTTACTGTTCCGCTTGCAGGAGCCGGTGGTTTCCTCGGGTTACAGCTTGAGAATATATTCATTGCTCCGCAACCACTGGACGTACTGACTATGCTCGGCTTTGTTATTCTGATCGGGGTAGTTGTAAACAACGCTATTCTTATCGTGCATCAGTCGCTGAACAACGTGCGGCAGGGCGGAATGAGTCATAAGGAAGCTGTTCTTGATGCAACGCGTACAAGACTGAGGCCTATTTATATGTCAGCTACCACATCCGTTTTCGGAATGCTGCCACTGGCAATAGCTCCCGGTCCCGGTTCAGAATTATATCGAGGACTTGGTTCGGTTGTACTTGGCGGTCTTGCACTGTCCACTGTCTTCACAGTGTTCATGATTCCTGCGCTGCTTATGTTCTTCATCAAGATGGAGAAAATCGGCGGGAAGAAGGATGAGGGGTAGATCTTAGTTCACCGTATAAATAGATAAAATAAAAAAACAGCCCTGCTAACCAAATTAGCAGGGCTGTTTTTTTGTTAATAAAATTATTTTCTGTTTTATTTAAATTCTTTTACATACTTTTCAAGTCTATTCATGCCTTCAGCTATATTCTCAATTGAGTTCGCATAAGAAAATCTGATGTATCCTTCTGCGCCTTCTCCGAAATCAATTCCGGGTGTTACGCCTATTTCAGCTTTTTCCAGAATGTCGAAGGCTAGCTTGTATGAACTGCCTTCGAATTTTTCAGCAAAGGGTTTCATATTGACCAGAATATAAAATGCCCCGGTGGGCTCGACTTTAATATCAAACCCTATTTCGCGAAGTCTTTTGATCATAAACTTACGGCGTTCGTCGTAAATGTTTTTGATGCGGTTAACGTCATCCCAAGCTTCGGTGAGGGCGGCTACTCCAGCCCATTGTGCCATTGAATTGGCGGAGATGAAAAAGTTTTGACAGAGCTTCTGTAAGGGGCGGACGTATTTTTCAGGGGAGATTATATAACCTAGTCGCCAGCCGGTCATGGCGAACAGTTTTGAAAATCCGTTTAGTACAAAAGCGTGGTCTGTGTATTCTAGGATAGAATGTTCTTGCTCGCCGTAGACTAATCCATGGTATATTTCATCGGAAACAATCCAAGGGCCGAGGTCCGCAATCTGTTTCATTCTTTTTGGAGAAAGGACGATCCCGGTCGGATTGGACGGAGAGTTAATCAGAATAGCTTTTGTTTTTTTATTTATAATTTTAGCTATTTCTTCCGGGCGGAATTGAAAACCGTCGTCTTCGCTGGTGGGAACTTTTATTAAATCAGCTCCGGCGAATTTAATGAAGTTGTCATAGCAGGCATAACACGGGTCGGAGGTAATGACGTTGTCGCCTTGATCCAGAAGAAAAGTGAACAGCAAAAGCATGGCAGGGGATGTGCCCTGAGTTACAATTACGCGGTCCGGATCAACATCAACATCATATCTGTCTTTGTGATATTTGCTGATAGCCTGACGCAGTTCTGGAATCCCGAGGCTGTGCGTATAGTGGGTTTCGCCTCTTTCAAGAGCCTCGCAACAAGCTTTTTTGATACATTCAGGTGTATCGAAATCAGGCTCACCAATTTCCATATGGATTATATTTCTGCCGTCGCGCTCCATTTTCTGCGCCGCTTCCAGAACGTCCATGACTAGAAAAGGTGTGATCTCACAAGCTCGTTTGGAAATACAATCCATGATAGACTCCTTATTAAACTGCGGTTAGCCGCTTATGTATTTGAAATGCTGTATACATTTTCATAACGTGAAGTGCAATAAGACAAGCTGCATGAAGATTACTTGCTCATGCGTGGATGCTGGAGTAACTAAGCGCCATATGTTGCAGAGATCAAATATTCCTAATGGCGCGGTTCAAAAATGAAAATTCTTTTGATTGATAATAATGACAGTTTTACAAATAACCTTGAACACCTGCTGGTTAAAGAAATTAAGGGTGCTGAGGTGACAGTGGTCGCTTATTCGAATGAAAAGTCCGTTGAGCTGGATATTTATGATCTTCTTGTTATCTCGCCCGGTCCCGGAAAACCTCAGGATTATCCAGGCTATGAGGATGTGATTGATTCTGGAAAGCCCGTTCTTGGAATCTGTTTAGGAATGCAGATTCTAAATGAATATTTCGGAGGGCAGACATCCCGCTTGGGTGGTTGTTTTCACGGGCGAACCGAGAATATTGATTTTAACGGGCGGGATTTAGCCGTCGCCAGATATCATTCCCTTTATTGTAATGTTATAGGACAGGGGCTGGAAGTGGTTGCTGCAAACAGTCAGGGCGTTCCCATGGCTATAGCGCATGATCAGCGTCCGTTGCTGGGATATCAGTTTCATCCTGAATCATTTTTAACTGAACAAGCCGGAGTTTTTATTGATTACGCCCTCGATTTTCTCGGAATCAGTCAGTTATGACAGGTTTCGTGAAATTGCACTGCATTTTGTAAATAACTACAATGCGGACATTCTTTTGACATCGCCGGGATTTGGAAATGGCGGACGAAGTTTTATTGGTGTTTTGTCTGACGGTGAGCTTGTTCTTACAGCTGATTCGTTGGCGGATACTATTGCGCCTGCGGTTAAGTCTTTTGCTTTTTCGGATAGCAGGCCGACCATCGGGTTTGTCAGTTATGAATGCGGGCAGGTTTTACGGTCCGTTAAGACCGAAAAGACGACGCAGTATCCGTTTGTTCATCTTAAAAAATATAAGGCTGTGTTTGTTCATGATGAGGCTGACGGGTGTGTGAAATGTTTGTGTGATGATGAAAGTTTTATTCTTTCCATTGCGAAACAGGCGGGAGAAGCAGGCCCGATTCCTGATATTGAATTACCTTATTTTTCTGATGATGCAGTAAGTATGTCGCTTGATAAAAACGAGTATCAGGATGGAGTTCGCAAGACTCTTGAGTATATCCGGGACGGGCTTACATATCAGCTTAATTTGACGACAATGTTCAGTTTTAATGGTGCAGAGGTTGATCCTGTTTTATGGTTTTTCGCTCTCAATAAAAAATTTCCTGCGCCATATTATGCATTGTTCCAAAGCTGCGATAAAAAGATAATTTCCACATCTCCGGAACTCTTTTTGCGGGTTGAGAACGGGCATGTTCTTTCTGAACCTATTAAGGGAACTCTCCATTTTGATGAGTATTCACCTGAACTTGAAAAAGAGTTAACTTCTTCACCTAAAGAAGATGCAGAACTTTCTATGATTGTCGATCTGGTGCGAAATGATATTTCTTCTGATTGCAGATACGGCTCGGTAATTGTTGAAGATCATAAGTCTGTTTTTGCGGTTGATAACTTGCTCCAAATGTTCAGCCGTGTGCGTGGGGAGCTTGCGGAAGATAAGGATTGCCTTGATTTGTTTTTCAACGCTTTTCCCGGCGGTTCTATAACCGGATGTCCTAAGAAAAGTTCAATGGAGCTGATCGATATTCTCGAACCGCATGGGCGTGGTCCTTATTGTGGAAGCATCGTCTTGATTGAAGGACCACAGGATATGGTTTCTTCAATTTCGATCAGAACAGCGGTTTACAATTTGAAAGACAAGGGTCTTACCTATTGGGCTGGAAGCGGGATTGTAATCGATTCAGATCCTGAAGCCGAATATTTTGAAACTCTTGCCAAAGCCGGCAAGATCCTACGTCCGCCAAGGTCATAACCCGGAGGGCTCGTGATTTATTATAGAAACGGAAAGTTTGCTGAAGATTCTGTGCAAATGAATTTGTCTCAGCCGGGATTTCGAACAGGGTACGGATTCTTCGAAACTCTGGCATGGAACGGACATAAAGTGTGTCATCTGGATTTGCATCTTAAACGTGCAAGAGCAAGTCTTCGTGAGTTTAATATCATTGAGGAAGTCCTTGATTACGAAAAAATTATTAACGAGGTTGTTGAAGCTAACGCGCTTAAAGACAGCTTTGCGCGTGTGAATATATTTTTTCCAGTTGAAAGTGGAAAAACAGCTCCGATTGTTACAGCTGTTTTATTTGAACATGTTTCAGATAGAGTCTGGTCACTTATGCCCGCAAAAGATGTCTTTTTGACTGGATTGATGCGTCATAAGAGCATGAACAGGATGGATTATCTCAATGCGTGGCAGACGGCTCAAGATTCCGGTTTTGATGACGCGTTGCTGCTTGATTTTGAAGGCAGGGTGCTTGAGACCTCATTTGCCTCGCTCCTTTTCAAGAAAGGAAACAGATACATCGAACCGCAGACTGAATATAAACTTGCGGGAACAACACAAACAATTACGGATCAGCATCTAAAAATTGAATCTGAACCAGTTTTTTTAGAGTCTGTGCATGAGTTTGATCATGTTTTTGCTTTAAATTCACTTGGCGGAATGAGCCCTGTTTCAGCCATCGGAGATGTTGTTTTCGAAACTGAGCATAAAATTTCCCAAAAGATTACAAAACTGATTTTGGAATTGAATTAAAGCAGTTTTGAACGCAACGATTGGTAAGCTTACGCTAATAAGAAAAGCCCTTTCACATGATGTGAAAGGGCTTTTTATATTTTAATGGTCAGAAAACTGAATGGGAACTAGAAATCGAACCCGATTCTTTCGCGAATTATTTCCATATTCTGTTGCGCTCTTATACGGGCTTTTGCTGTGCCTTCCGCAAGAACCTGCCAGACTATGTCTGGATTTTCATCAAGTTTTCTGCGGCGTTCGTGCATAGGCTCAAGGAACTTAGCCATATTCTCTGCTAAGAGTTTTTTACAGTCTACGCAACCCAAAGAAGCATTGCGGCAGCCTTCTTCGATTTCAGCGCATTTCTCTGTGTCTGTGAACAGCTTGTGATAAGGGTACAGGTTACAAGCTTCCGGATCACCCGGATCAGCTTTACGTAGTCTGTTTGAATCTGTGAGCATGCTCATAACTTTGGGGCGCATTTCATCGACAGATTCACCGAGGAAAATTCCGTTGTTGTAACTTTTGCTCATCTTGCGGCCATCAAGGCCCGGAAGTTTAGCATCTTCTGTCAGCATTGCTTCCGGTTCAGGGAAAAATTCGCCGTTGAGATGGTTGAATCTGCGGGCAATTTCTCTGGTAAGTTCAAGGTGGGGCAACTGATCATGTCCTACAGGTACAAGCGTTGGCTTATACATAAGAATGTCGGAAGCCATAAGCACGGGGTAACCAAGGAAACCGTAAGTTGCCAAGTCCTTTTGAGACAGTTCCTGACGGAGTTCTTTGTATGTTGGATTTCTTTCAAGCCAGCCGACCGGAGTCAGCATGGAAAGAATCAGATGCAGTTCCGCGTGTTCTTTTACCTGAGACTGGTGGAAAATTGTACATTTTTCGGGATCAAGTCCCGCGGCAATCCAGTCTTTAACGAGTTCTGGAACAAAGCCTTTGATTCGTCTGGGGTCAGCGTATTCGCTGGTCATAGCGTGCCAGTCCGCAACGAAGAAGAAACATTCGTTGTCTTCCTGAATCTTAATCCAGTTTACGAGAACTCCGAAATAATGTCCTAGATGAAGACGGCCTGTAGGTCTCATTCCTGAAACGATGCAATTTTTTGTATTACTCATGGTCCGATAGTAAGGTTAATGATTTAACTGAGCAGTAGTTTATAAAAAAAGAATATAACCGGGCTGATGATTTTACCGAGAAGCCCTAAGACTGCCAGAAGGATGACGATAACAAAACCATATTTGAAAGAGAGATATTTGTAAGCTGCTTCCCGTGGTAAAAACCCGGCAAGAATTTTACTTCCGTCCAGCGGAGGCAGGGGAAGGAGATTGAAGAAGCAAAGCGCCAGATTAATGATAACGCCTGTCTTCGCAATCAATGCTGTGGGTTCGAGAACTCGCAGCATGTTTGGAGAAATATTTTGCAGATCTAGAGCGAAAATACCTTTCAGCACCATTGCGAACATAATTGCCAGAAGCATGTTGGCGGCGGGCCCGGCCAATGAAACAAGCATCATATCACGCTGAGGGTTTTTAAAGTATGACGGATTGACCGGAACAGGTTTGGCCCAGCCTATCATGCGGGTGAGAACCAGAGCTAATGTTCCCATAGGATCAAGATGGCGCAAAGGATTAAGCGTCAGCCTTCCTGCATTTTTTGCAGTCGGGTCGCCAAGTAGCCATGCTACATAACCGTGAGCAGCCTCGTGACATGTGATTGCTAGAAGAAAAGGGAGAGCAAGTATGCTTAGTTCTTTGATTGTATTGGCGATGTCGAACATTGAGGTCCTTTGTTCGCAATTTGAAGAAAAATAAATGGCAGGCCAAGAGGGATTCGAACCCCCAACATCCGGTTTTGGAGACCGGCGTTCTAGCCGTTGGAACTACTGGCCTGCATTTATGGAGCTCTTCACTGACGAAGAATCCATGTGGGTGCTATCACGAACTTTATGCATGGGCAAGAAAAAAAAGGAGTCTGATTTTCACAGACTCCTTAAAAAAAAGAGTAAAAGTGTTTTTTTGCTCTGATTCTCGAGCTTATGAACTGCTGAGAGCTTGGACCACTTTCATTTTCAATTCACTTAAGTCGACTGACTTTACAACATAGTGATCAGCGGCAATTGATTTCAAATCATGTTTGAAGCTGTCGTAAGCGGTGCTTAAAATCACTGGAAGACTTTGGTCCTGTCTCCTAATTTCCTGAAGCAGATCCAGTCCGGAACGATTAATTCCAAGCTTGATGTCAAGGATTACGAGGTCTGGAGACTCTCTTTGGATGACAGTAAGAATGTCTTCGGTGCCATCAGAAGTTGCAACCATATATCCTTCGGCAACAAGTTCTTCTTTATAAAGCATCCGTATATGTTTTTCATCGTCAACGACTAAAATAGTAGGCTGAGTCATATCAAACTCCTTCTAAGTCATGTTTCACTTAACTACTTTAGTTCAACATTCGAGTTCGGGTCAACAGTAATAAATATTTTTTTAGCTGTATTTTTGTAAAAGTGTATAAAAAAATAAGAGGCCATTACAAAATTCAACAAAACTAGAGTGTTATTAATTTCCATGATTCTTTGGTCTCCTATAAGGACGGACTGTTGAGTTGTTTAAAAAAAATCGATTGTTGTCCGTCATTTTTGCGATGTTATGATTTTTAATTCTTACTTGTAGAATAGCATAAAAGATAAGCTTTGCCTGTTAAATTTTTAAGAAAGTTTATTTTTTTAACCATTGTCTAGAAAAGCAAGTTTATTTTTTTATTTTAAAGAGCGAAAAGCTTGATGAAATCTGGGTTAAGAGCTAAATCCCTTGTTCCCGGTAACGAATATAATTTGAACTCAATAAACCAAGGAGGCGACCTATGGTTAAAGTTTTACTTCAGCCTGAGGGCGAAACTGTCACCTTTACGAAAATCAATACAGCGCTGCAATTGTTGAATAAGTATAATCTTCATTACACGGATGCTCTGGTAATAAGAGATGGTGAGCTTTTAACTCAGGATCGCAAAATTAATAAAGATGATGAAATTATTTTGAGAAAAGTAGTTTCGGTCGGGTAAATTGATATGAAATGTAAAGTTTGCAAAGCTGAGGCAGTTGTAGCTCTGCCCAGTCACAATACGGCTTTTTGTCCAGTTTGTTACGATCGTTTTTTCATGAAACAGGTTTCGGAAGGAATCAGAAAACGTAAGCTGCTTGAAAAGGACGACAAAGTTCTGGTCGCTCTTTCAGGCGGTAAAGATTCTCTGGGGCTTATGTATGCTCTTGCTGAGCTGGGGTATAATGTTACCGGTCTTCACATTGATCTGGGTATTTTTGATTCATCTAAAAAAGCCAGATCGGTTGTCGAAGATTTTTGTGCAGACAAGGGATATGCTTTGAAGGTTGTGGAACTTGAGAAAGAAGGCGTTCCTATGCCTTTGATCAAGAAACATATCAGGCGTCCTATCTGCTCCGTGTGCGGGAAATTCAAGCGGCATTACTTCAATAAAGTAGCCATTGAAGACGGATATACAGCTCTGGCAACAGGTCATAATCTTGACGATGAAGTTGCAAGGCTTTTTGCCAATACTCTGCGCTGGGATCAGGCGTATCTGGCTGATCAGGGGCCTCTTCTTCCTGCTGAAGATGGATTCGCCAAAAAAGTTAAGCCGCTTTACAGAGTCACAGAATTTGAATCGGCTAATTTTTCATTCCTTAAAGGGATTCCATATCACCATCTTCCATGTCCTTACAGTTCCGGCGCTAGTTTTACCGGGCACAAGATGATCTGGAGAAATCAGGAACTTCGCAGTCCCGGTTCAAAGCGTGCTTTTTATGGTGGATTTCTTGATCGCGGTCAGCCCGCTTTTGCTACTATCCATGATAAAAAGAAAGATTACGAAGTTGAGCCTTGTTCTAAGTGCGGTTGTCCTACTTCTGTCGGTCTATGCGGCGTGTGCAGAATCCGTGAACAACTCGATGAAGCTTTGGTGGCGGCTGCAAAATGATCGGCCCGAAAGTCTCAGTGACAATGCCCTGCTACAATTGCGAAGCAACGGTAGGGCAGGCCATTGAGAGTATTCTAGGGCAGACTTTTGAAAATTTAGAATTAGTAGTGGTCGATGACGGTTCAAGTGATCAGACCGCGGCTGTTCTCAAAAAATATACTTCTCTTGATTCTCGCGTTAAGCCGCTTTTTTTAGATCATCAGGGGGTTGTCGGCGCTGCAAACGGTGCAATTGAAGCGTCGCAGGGTGAATATTTGGCCCGGATGGATGCGGATGATCTGGCTTTACCTTGCCGTATTGAAAAACAGGCGGAGCTTTTAGATAATAATCCGGATGTCGGTCTTGCAGGGTGTCGTGTTGCTTTTGGCGGCGACCGGGAAAAGTGTGGTGGATATGCTTATTATGTTGACTGGATAAATAGTCTGGTTGCATCGGATGAAATCTCATTGAATCGTTTTGTGGAGTTTCCCTTTGCCAATCCTTCGATAATGATGCGAAGCAAATTAGTTGAGGAGCATGGTTCGTTCCGTGATGGCGATTTTCCCGAAGATTATGAATTGGTCCTTCGCTGGCTTGAAGCAGGCGTGCAGATGCAGAAGGTGGATGAAGAGCTTTTAGTTTGGAATGATCCGCCACAGCGCCTTTCTAGAAATCATCCTAAGTATACAGTGGATGCTTTTTACCGCATTAAAAGTGAATATCTTTATCGCTGGCTGAAAAAAAGAAATCCTAATCATCCGAAGGTTGGAGTCATAGGTTCAGCTAGAACAGCCCGCAAGCGGTATAGCATACTGGAAAGTCTCGGAGTTGAAACGGAATTTTTTGTGGATGTTGATCCGCGTAAAGTCGGAAAAAAGATTCAAGGTCGACTGGTTATTCATCGTAATGATCTGCCTCCGCCGGGTGAAGTTTTTCTTCTTTCATATGTGGCCAGCCGCGGCGCAAGGAGCGAGGTTTCTCAGTTCCTTGAAGCGCGCGGGTATGTAATGGGTAAAGATTACTTATTGGCCTGATTCTGGTTTTGACGCTGTAGATTAAAATTTGCTTTTAATGAAATCCGTGATCGATTTGATCGCGGATTTTTTTTGCGGGAGATTCTTTTCATCCGCTGAAGATTCCCACCATTCAAGATCACTGAATTCAACGGGCAAACGCAGCGTCAGGAAAGGGATGAAAAATTTAACAACGTTTTCTTTCGAGGCTGCTCCGGCGGAATCGAAATGGAAGAAGACTTCCCCGATAAACCATGCTTTATCTTTTTGAGTGGCTGGTTCCGGTGGGCGAATGTACATGAAATTAGGGTCCATTTCAGAATCAGCACTTGTATCCTGAAATGATGCAAAAAGGTCAAGCACCTGTTTTCGAATTAATTTGTCACCGTAAACGTCTACAATAAAGGTGAATTTCAAAAAACCGGTTTCAGGCGTATGGTTGTGACGGGATATTTTAAGAACACCGTCTTTTCTTCTGCTTTCATCGTCATCAAGAAAAAGGTCAAAAGCACAGAATCCGATAAAATTTTCTGAGCCACGAAGTTCATTCAATTGTTTTTCGATTTCTGTTGTGCTGTCGTCCATTAAGTATCCTGAAAGCTAAAGGTTTTTGCAATTTAAACCAGCGATAACATTTTACTTTGAGGGCAACAAGGGGCGGGAAAGAGAGGTACAAGGTGAATCTATCAAGTTAAAAAGCCCTCCTGAAATAATTCAAGAGGGCTTTGTTTCAGACAATTTATAAAATAAGTTAATTCTTGTCTCTTTCTTTATCTGTAGAATCTGCCTTTTCCGCCGACTCGTCCTGCTGTGAGGTCATGTCGTTTAGAGCTTGACGGGAACTTTTTTTAACCATGTAAAAAATCGCAAAAACAATGACCAGCATTATAATGATGCCTTCGACTAATTCACCTGTCATAGCTTTCTCCTTTTTATCATTAATCTTCGGCCGTACTTTCAGTTCATAATTAGTGAGAATGACCTGATTCCGATTTTCCGTTGATCATTGTTGTTAGTCTGGGGACAGCGATTAATGCAATTAAAACAATCGCGCTGACGGTATAGAAAATGCCATGAACGTCTTCAGCTCCGCCTTGAACCCAGTCGGTAATGCTGAGCCCGAAGGAATAGTACAGCCAGTTTGTCAGCATGCCAAGCAATAGTGAGCAGACAATTATAGTTCCTAGATAAATGAAGGCTGACCGCTTGCCTAGAAGTTTGGCAATAACGGTAAATGATGCCGCGTTTGTTGCCGGACCTGCAAGCAGAAAGACCAGTGCCGCACCGGGAGAGAGCCCTTTAAGAGCAAGTGCTGCTGCAATCGGAGTTGATGCTGTCGCGCATACATAGAGCGGAACAGCGGCTGCAAGCATGATCAATAGCGGCATAAATCCGTCTCCGAGATTCTTTTCAATGAACCCGTCAGGAATAAGAGCTCCGAACATACCCGCCAGAATTACTCCGAAGATGAACCATAAGCCTATGTCCTGTAACAGGTTACCGAATGAGTATTTCATTCCACTGGAAACTTTTCCCATAAAAGTCGACGGGGATTCTGATTTTTCACAGCCGCAACCGGAGCAACCAGTCTGATTTGAACAGCTTTGCTCTTTGCTGGGGGCATGGTCGTGTTCATGTGTATGTTGAAAGAGAATGGCATCGGGTATTAATTGAGGGGGGGTTCCGTTTTTTTTCTCGTTTCTGTCGACCATAATCCCTGCGATAACAGCAGTAATAAATGCCGCCACAGGTCTTAGTATTGTCATGATGGGATCAAGCAGAGCATATGTTACCGCGATTGAGTCCACACCTGTTTCAGGAGTAGAAATTAAAAAGGATGTAGTTGCTCCTTTGCTCGCTCCTTGCTGTCTCAACTGAGCCGCTGCCGGTATCACACCGCAACTGCAAAGCGGAATAGGAACTCCGAGAAGTGATGCCTTGAATACGTCTGATATTTTACCGGAGCCTAGGTTTTTAGATATGAATTCCGGTCCTACAAACGCTTTCAAAAGTCCTGCAACGAAAAATCCGAAGAGCATGAAAGGTGCGGATTGAAGTAGCACTTCCCATGATTCGAATGCGATTTTAGTTAATATATCGATCATTTATTTTTCCTGTCAGGGGTGCATCCTTCATTCTTTAGATGCGCCAGAGTTGTTTGGATGATTGTTTCAACATGGCTGTCATCGAGCCTGTATAATGCTTTTCGTCCTTGTTTCGTAAAGCGTACCATTCGTGCAGAGCGAAGGATTCTAAGTTGGTGGGATATCGCGGAGTGACTCATGTTTAATAGTTCCGCAAGATCGCATACGCACAGTTCTTGTATAGAAAGCGCATGTAATATTGAAATTCTTACGGGTTCGCCAAGTATTTTAAAAGTTGCAGCGACATCTTCCATTGTCTGGCTGGAGCAAATTTTACTTCTTACTATTTCAATGGCTGCCGGATCTGGATTATGCCCGTCGCATGTATCTTTTATTTCTTTCATTCAGATAACCCCTAAGTGTTGATGTGTGAACATATGTTCATATATTAATACTTACGTTAAGGAGGTCAAGTTGTAAATGTGGTTATTAGTATCATCATGAATTCTAAAGGGTTCATTATTAATTAATTTAATGATTTGATGTAATGCTTAAAATTATATAATGTCACATGAAATTTTTAAAGTTTGTCATTTCAAAATAAATATAAGTTTATCCGGGGATTGTAATGAATCAGGTTAATGCAGTGCGTAAGGGTGTTATCTTTTTTTTGAGCTGTTTGTTCGTTCTTTTACTTGTTCCGACTGTTTATGCAGCGGCGGAGGAAGGTAAAGACACGAAGGTCGACGTTGCTGATGAAATTATTACAATGGATTGGGTTAAACGTCTTCGCTGGGAAAATGAAGATAAGACCGTCCAGATTAAAATAGGCGGCCTTTATAGTTTTGACTGGGCGCAAATAAATGAAGATAGCAGGGTAGGGTCGGTTTATGACCCGGTTCAGAAACACAAAGAAGAAGTAAGATGGGCTAGACCTAAGATTAATTTAAAACTTTATGATCGTTATGAGTTTCACTTTGAATATGAAATAGCAGGCAAAAGAGGACAGATTCAAGATTTCTGGGGACAGGTAAAGGATATTCCTTACCTTGGAAAGATTAAGGTGGGGCATTTCAAAGAACCTTTTTCTATGACAGTTTTGATGGGACGGACAGGTTCTACTATGATGGAGTATTCTCCGGCTTCTGTTTTTGCGCAGGCTCGTAACCTTGGTATTCAGTTTGAGAATAGTTACTTAGATGGGCGGATTAATGCTGCTGCGGGTGTTTTCAATAAATGTAATTATCTTGATAATGCATTTACAGAGGACAATTCCGGAATTGATTTAACGGGTCGCGTAGGTTGGCGTCCTTATCAGGAAGATGATGGTAAAAAGTTAATTCACGTAGGTCTCGGATATTCACATCAGTTCTTGGATGCAGATAAGCAGCCTACTAGTTTTTCTCCTTCCACAGGTTCTAATCTTTCAATAATAAAACTTACCGGCACAGGTTCAATACCCGCTTACGGTCAGGATCTTATGAACCTCGAACTTGCAGGAAAGTGGGATCAGTTCTGGTTTCAGAGTGAATATACATCCGCTTATCTCAATACAAAAGATCGCAATAATGCCTTTTTCTCAGGTTATCATTTTGATGTAGGGTATATTCTTACTGGAGAAAGCAAGCCTTTCAAATCTGGAAAAGGTGTGTTCGGAGCGATTAATCCTAAGGAACCTTTCAATCCCTTGAAGGGGGGATGGGGTGCTTTAGAAGTTGCTGCGCAGTATTCGCATACAGATATGAATGACTATCACGCCAATGTCCGGGGCGGTGTTCAGGATAACCTTGGACTCGCTTTGAACTGGTATCTTAACGCTCATACCCGTGTTGCCGGTAACTATATGCATGTCGGAGTTGCAGGCAGGGATAATTCATCTCTCAGCAACGGTGAAATGGATATTTATCAGTGCAGGATAATGTTTTATTTTTAGCAGAAGTAATTTAACGTAAGAAGAGAGAGTTTAATGGTCTATTCTGAGGATAGTAAGAATATAGTTTTTATAGAGTCGGCACTGATTGATTTAGTGCCGATTTTGCTTGAAACGCTAGCTAAGGAATTAGCGGATATGGAAGAAACTTTAAGTAAGGATGATTTTGATAAGTTACAGGAGCAGGCTCACTCTTCGCGAGGCGCCGCTCTGACATATGGATTTGAGTCTTATGCCGAGATTTTGCTTGACCTGCAACATGCGGCAGAGAATGAAGCTTCTGAAATTTTGAAGCATCTTTTTAGTTTGTTGCATGAATTGCTTGAATCGGTGAAATTTGAATCATCCACATAACTGCAAGCAATTTTTGCTAATGTAGAGCTTCAATCAAAAAAGTCTTCGCAGTCGAGTATATACCGGGACAACCGCTTTCTCTAGGGCCGGCAACATTGAGTACGCTGATTTGCATGGAACTTATCCAAGCCCTGATTGTTTCGATTGCGAGGGGGGAATCCAGAGGTATTACGGCTATGGGTCTGCTGTGTTTGCGCGCCAGTTTTATGGTGAGAGCTGTTCCTTTCGATTTACACTTTCCCGGAAAGACCAATGTTCCATCTGAATCAAGAACGTTCTGTTCGGTTCTTTTCCAGTAGTAGCTGACATCCATTTCACTTAGATTATACTTTTCGGGTATTATGCCGTCCTCGGCTTTTCTTCCTTTAGGGCACCACCCATTATGAGGGATTCCCAAGTGAATAGCTGCGTCAAGAGCGCCCCGGTCTACACCTGTTTGTCCGCCTGATATTATTCTGAATTCAGCGGGTAATTTTAAAATATCAGTTTGAAATGTGTTGCCTTCTGCTTTGAGCAATGAGCCGCAGTTGGGACAACTGACTTGATTAAAACTGCTTATGAGGGCCGGAATCAACTCAAATGATTCAATCGGTCCTGTCCATGAGCAGTTTCCGCACGATATATATTTTTTAGTTCCGTATGTTGCTGGTCTTTTCATAGAGGAATGAATATCAGTTATCTGGTATAATAACAAGCTGCACTTCTGGAATACTTGAAATTCTGTCCAGATCAAGCGTTGTGCTGATCTCAGCCGGTATAAATAAAGTGCCCTTAAAGCCTTGTTCAATCTGGTTCCAAAGTTCAGAAGGTGTGCAGTAGTTGATTTTTCCGGGGCAGATTACCAGTAAATTTTGAGTTGGTGCGGCTTTTTCCATTCCGAGCACCATACAAGGATCTGTCATGATCAGATCTTCCTGCAGCATTCCGTGGATAGTTTCAATCAACCTCCTATCGTCAATGGGCTTGATGAGGGCTGCATCTCCTCCGGCTTTCTGTCCTTCCGCAAGAGCACTGATAACAATGACCGGAATATGACGAGTTGACGGGTCCATGCGTAACTGCCTGATTGCTTCTGCACCGTCCATACGCGGCATTTTAAGGTCCATGGTTATGAGCTGGGGCATTTGTTTTTTTGCCACTTCAACAGCTTCAACTCCATCTACCGCAGTAATTATTCTGTATCCTTCCTCTTCTAGAATCTGTGATAAAAATTCATTGAGAGCCGGATCATCGTCAGCAACCAGAATCAGAGGGCTGTTCTTTTCGCCGGGGCGTCTTCCTACAGAGTTAATTTTGCTATGGGCCGGGACAAAGTTTACCTTTGTATCAGGAGTTCCTTTTGCCAATGTGAAGTGAAAGGAACTTCCTGCGCTGAGCTTACTGTCCACCCAGATGCGTCCGTTGTGGTGTTCAACAATTTGTTTACAGATCGGCAGACCAAGTCCCGTTCCTTTTGGTTTTCCGGTTAAAGTGTCTCCGACTTGCTTAAATCTTTCAAAAATTTTCTTTTGATCTTCCGGTGAAATACCGCTTCCTGTATCACTTACACTGATTAATATTTCATCATCATGAGCGCGGGCCGTGCAAGTAATGGTTCCGGATTTAGTAAATTTAACAGCATTAGAAATCAGGTTCATCATGACCTGCATAATTCTGTCCCGGTCGCCGTATATTGTGGGCAGATTCTTTTCAATATCAACTTGCAGGTCAAGATTTTTAGACATCCACAGCGGATTGGTTGATTGTCCTGAAACGTTGATAACTTCTTCCATATCAACAGGATTATTTTTCCAGTCAATTTTTCCTGATTCCATTTTCGCGATATCCAGCACATCATTAATAAGGTCCGTTAAGCGCTCACCTTCCGAAACGATAATGCCAATATTATCTTGAACTTGATTCATAGCTCTTTGAGTTTTTTTATCTGTTGTATGGCACTGCGGGAAAACAGTTTTTTCGAGTTTTTTTCTAATAATTTTGGCGAAACCCAAAATGGAAGTCATGGGAGTTCTAAGTTCATGGGATACAGTGGAAATAAAGTCAGTTTTCAGATTATCCACTTCTTTTTCATATGTAATGTCCCTGACGAGAATAACCGCTCCGAGGCACAATGCTGTGCCGTCTTCGGAATCTTTCTTATGAATAGGAGTTGCTACCGCTTTCCCGATTCTTCGTTTGTTCAGGGTTATTTCTGATGTGTATATTTCTTGTTCACAGCCTTTAACTAAATTAAAGAGCTGATTCATTTCATCGGTGAAGAAATTTTTAACGTCCTTCCCTTTGACATCTTGTCCTTCCAGTCCGAAAAGGTCTGAAAGAGCCGGATTTGTGAGAGAAATTTTTCCATAGACATCAATTACCAACAAGCCGTCGGCAAGGTTGTCCATGATAACTTTCATATAGGTAAGTGTATCCTGCAACTCACTTGTCGCATTAGTTACCGCTCGTTCAAGGCCGGAAATAATAGTGGTCAGTTCACTAGCCATGTTTTGCATCGTTCCGGCGAGGAGCCCTATTTCGTCATTTGAAGTTATTTCAACCGATGCCGTGAAGTCATGATCTGATAATTTGCGGGCGTATTCTGTTAATTTATTTAATGGTTCCGAAATTCGGTTAACACTCAAATACAATAGAAATACGCTGCCCCAAAAAATAAAAAACATTACAATTTGCAGTTTTGCAATTGCTATCCACACGTACTTGTTGATTAGTTCTTTATCCATCCCGACATGAACGTATCCGGCCATGCCTGCAAGAATAGGCTTGGTAATATCAATCACTTTTCCCGTTTCAGGAAGGGTAATTTCTCTTACTGAAATTTCGTCAGGGTGCGAGGTGCTATGTTTCAGAATTTCCGGTACGCAAGGGACAAATGTGTGTGATATTATGTCCCCGTTTTCGTCCTGAACGTATACATATGCAGCTCCGTCAATAGCTTTAAATTGATCAATCATTGACTGGATGGTTGAGGAATCCCGATTGAGCAGAATCTCTACACTGGAACCGGCAATGCTACTGGCTATGGATTTGCCTTTGCTTATGTACTCATCAACCATATGATTGTAGAGCGTAAGCGCGGACATAAGCGACATAGATATTGATATAACTCCGAATAACACGAAGTTAAGAAGTAGAGTTTTTTGAAAAATTTTAGACATTCTCATTTTCATTTGCTCCACCTCGCCCAGTTTCTCACAGGTACAAATTTACCGTTGGAAACAGTGGTGTAGTATATTTCGTCAAGACCTTGATGCTTACCCCGGCCGAAACTGACGGGGGTATTGAGTCCGATATCAAGATCTCTTATGGATAAAGTAGCAGCATAAAGGCTGCCATAGTTTTGTCTAAGCATCATTTTATCGAGTATTTTCGTCATTACTTTAGCCGTGAGATATCCTTCAAAGCTGATAAAACTGAACTTTAGTGGCTCGTAATCTTTTCCGAACCCTTCGGGCGGAGCGGGCGGGGACTCGGTCATTACTTTTCGGTAGTCGCGTACAGCTGGAAGGGAAGTATCTTCATAGCTTGGAACGGTTTGGGAGTTTATCAGGTTGTCGGTGTATTTTTTATTGCTGGTTTTTTCTAGATTCTTAAGGAGGTGCAGCATGTTATCGCTACCGACAAAAGAGAGATTGCATATCGGGATATCGAGTCCTGCATCTCTTGCATCTCTGATAAAAGCCGCACTTGCTTCATAGGCTCCGATTGAAATGATTGCGTCCGGTTTTGTTTCTGCAAGTATTTCTACTTGTCTTTTCATGGAACTTTCGAAGCCAGCTCCTCTTTTATAAGTAGCTTCTGCTACAATATTAAGATCTTTTTCTGTAAGTGCTTTTTTAACTCCGTCCCATCCGCTTCTGCCATAGGCGTCTGCCTGATATAAAACAGCAATTCTGTTGCGGCCTATCATAAACAAATTGTGCACGAGGCCCCATGTTTCCTGTCTGTATGATGCGCGCAGGTTGAAAACATACTCTTCGTATGGAAATTCTCTTTGCGGCTGAGCGCCGGTGAAGGGGAAGAAAAGGTAAACAGGTTTAACGGCATTGAAATGTTTAACGACAGGAAGAATTCTTGTTACTGTCGGGGTTCCAACATAGTTGAACAAACAGAGAACATTATCTTTTTCAATTAATTTAATGGTATTTCGAATAGCCGGCAGCGGGTCGTATCCGTCGTCGTAATATTTGATAATAATTTTGTGGCCACGGATCCCGCCGTTTGCATTTACCTGATCGAAATAAGCTTGTGAGCCTCTGTATAGTTCAATCCCGAGTCCTTTGCTTGGTCCGGTAAAGGCGGCAGACATGCCGAGAAGAATAGGTTTTGTATCGTTGTCGACTTCCTCTGCATAGATCGCGGCAGGTGAAAACAGCATAAAAAGTGCAGCAGCAAAAAAGATGGTTTTAATGTAAAGCCTGTTCATAACGGGGACCCTATAAGTTTAGTCGCTTTCTGACGATATTCATTACCTGTTGCGAAGTTTTGCTACGCGTAGATATTTTCGTCTCCGTCAGATCAGTTTAAGTTGTTTCTAGGTATTTTGCAGAATCTAGGTGATGCTGGGCGATCCAGATTGATTGAGTCAGCGCCTTTTTCGATTTGAAGAATGTTATCAATAAAAAAGTTGACCAGAGATTTATTCAGTTTTCCTTCTTCGGCTTCTTCGGCAAGAATCTTTAATGCGCGGGCTTGCGGAGTTGCAGGTTTGTAATGGCGTTCCTGCGTGATCGCATCATAGATATCGACTATGGCTAAAATTTGACTTTGAATAAGTATATCATCACCCTTGATTCCTTCAGGGTATCCAGAGCCATCGAGTCGTTCGTGGTGCTGGCCGATAATAGTCAGGAGCTGTGAGAGATCATCATGAAACGGAATATGTTCAAGAATTCGCTGACTCTCTGCAGGGTGACGTTCAATTTCCTGTCTTTCTTCAGAAGTCAGATTGCCTTTGCGTACAAGCAGACATTTCCGCTCTTCAGGGTGCAGCAGATGAATAGATGAACCGTTAATCTTGAATTTTACTTCACTGATAGTGTGGATGAAATCCAGATCTTCCTGATGTGGACAAAGAGATAGATTTATTTGTTTAAGCCTCTTGTAATCAGGCTCCCATTCCTTTTGGTAGTGAATGCCGAAAAGCTTCATGCGCATGCCTATGACATCAAGCATTGATTTGGGAAGGCGAGTCTTTTTAGTAAGCACTTCCTCCTTGATACCGATTTTACCTATGTCATGAAGAATGCCGGAATAGAAAATTTCGCGCAGGTGCTCGTCTGTGAAACAGAGTTCATGGAATTTATCATCCTCTAGCGAGATGAGACGTGCAAAAGCAACAGCTAGATGAGCTACTCTGTCAGAATGTCCGGCTGTGAATGGGTCCCGGGCATCAATCGCTTCGGCAAGAGCTTTAAGGAGCGCGTCCATGAGGACTCTGATAGATTCAAAGTTATAAGCGTTGCTTATTGATATGCCTGCTACAGATGCCAGAGTGGCAACATGTTTCAGGTGGGCGGCGCTGAAAGCATTGACACATTGAGATGTCAGGATAAGAACCCCTTCACATAAATTAGGAGAAGGGATGGGCATTATAAGTAAAGATCTGATGTTATCACACAGCTTACTTCCGCAACGGCAGTCCAGTTTGACATCATTTAAAATTTCACCGCGCAGACTTGCGATGATATCTTTAAAAAGAGGGCATTCTACCAGCTTTTCAAAAGTTCCTGCATTGACCGCTCCGAAACTGTCAAAAATGGTAAAGCCATCTTCTTCGGGCAGGTATACTGCGCCCATTTCAGCAGGAAGGGCAGAGGTTCTGCATTCTTGAATCAGAGCGCTGATAACATCTTTCAGTCTGAGCGAATTGTTAAGCTCAACAATAGATCGGTGCAGTAGAGCCAGCTCTCTATATTTAGCGAGAGTTTCTTCTCCCAGAAGGCGTCTTGCTTTCTCGGATTCAATATGACCGGCCATGGAATATGACATGAATTCGAGAACTGCTTTGATCTGATTCCGTTCTTTTTCAGATAATTCTTCTAAATTCTGGAGAGAAACTCCAATGCTGAGGTCTTCATCTGTGGCGTTAGCTATAGGAGTGAAGATTGTTTTATCAAACGGATACAGCGAAGGGTCAGTACAAAAAACCGGAGTACTGCCAATGTAAATACATAGTAAAGAGTTCTCAGGCAGTAAAGGTTGTGCTTTTTTAAAAAAAACTTTCAACTTTTTTGGCTTAAGAAATTTCTTTAACCGTGTTTCCGGTTTAATGTGATTGTTCATGGAAGAGATCATTGATCAAGTTGTAGAATTGTTTTTGCAACTTCAAGAATTTCATCAGGGTCGAATGGCTTAGTCATGTATCTTTCCGCTCCAAGTTCCAGCCCATGCTTCCTGTCTACTTCCTGCCCTTTTGCCGTTAAAAGTATTATTTTAACTGAGGACAATTCAGGATCTTCACGAACTTCCTGACAGACTTCATAACCGTTCATGTATGGCATCATGATGTCTAGAAAAACTAGATCAGGACGCTCAGCGCGTATAAGATCTAGACCTTCTTCACCGTTTTCCGCGGTTAGAAGTTCGACATCATAATCATCTTCCAGTTCTTCTAAAGTTTGCTCTAGAAGCATTCTGATGTGAACCTCATCGTCCACAACTAGAATTTTTCCGGTCATGAGTTCTCCTTTTTGTTGCCAAATCGAGCTTACATTTACATATTGTAATCATCCTCTGCAAGAGGTAGTTTTATTTAAGACTAAATTATTGGACATTTATGTGTCTGATGTAATAATTATATGTAGTTATGTTTAAATATAGAAGCTTTTTATTGGTAATACTATAGTAAATTTTTTTGATTGATCAATCATTGTTTGATCTCTTACAATAATTACTGAACTGAGAATATATTATGATGCAATCTAAAGTTGATTCCAGATTCCTTGGTTCTGTTAAAACCTCTTTTTTTGTGTTTCCTACACTTCCCCCCCTCGTAAAGATGTTTTTGTGGTTTATTGCGCTAGGAGTTGCAATCTCGATAATCATTTTGCTTTGGAGAAAATATAAGCCGGTTTCATTTCTTCAGGCATGGTTTAAATCTTTTCCTCCACTTCGTGTTGCAATTTTAAAGTTTAAAAAAGGCGGAGAAGCTGTCACTGAGGAAGGTAAAAACCCTGCTGTCAAAGGCCCTTGGAAGATTTCTACTGATAAAGATGTTTTGGATTGGCTGGTAATGACAAAGCAGCCATTTGATATATCTGCTGAGCGATTAGGGCAGAGAACTCTTGCGGCAGTAGTAAATGTTACCGGAATTCAGGGTAGGGACATTGTTGTAAAGGTTAAAGATGTTGTGACTGAATCTTTGTTGGCTCCCGGAGCTAAAGTGAAATGTATTTTTGCTGAGTTACAAAAGAACGGTAAAAAAGTTAATGCGTTTGTCGGTTCTGTTAAAACTGTTTCAGAAAGTGGTGAAGCAGTTGTTACCCGCACATCTGCGTTCGGGTTTATCAAGCGCCGGGCGTTTTCCAGAAGAAAGGTTGCGGACCAGCGTTATATAAAGGTTAAGATATGGCGTCTTGACGGTGATGATTTTGATGTTGATTTTGTTTTAGATAATATGGAGCCGGAAATTATTATCGACAATAGAATGGATGTTGATGCTGAGCTAAAGGTTCCGCAGATTCTCGATATTTCAAAGGGCGGGATTGCTCTTTTAGGTGCTGTGCGCGATGGCGGTAATATGTTGTCCCGTAATGATAACGTTTTATTGTGCATGCTTATTTATCAGCCTAAACGTAAAACCTTTGATCCACATATCCTCTACTGTGAAGTGCGCGCTGCAAAATCAGCCAGCGAAGGGATGATCCGTCTCAGTTTTCAATTTTTGCGCAGTCTTAAAATACCTCCTCGTAAGCGGAGCACCTTATTTAGAGGACAAGCCGTTATGGCAATGAATCTTGCTCAACCTGAAAAGGAACAATAGTTATGAAACGGTGTTTGTTATTGCTTCTTTTTTTACTCGCTGCCTGCGACAGGGGTGTTCCTGTGACAGTGCATGAGGACAAAAATCCCGGTGTTTTTCCTGATAAAGTAGTGTTGGGATCCTCTCTGGCACTTGAAGGACATGCGAGTTATCTCGGTACACAAACTCTTCATGGGGCGCTTGCTTATATAAATAACGTAAATTCGGAAGGAGGAGTTCATGGTCGGCAGCTTAAGCTTGTTTCATATGACGATTCTTATGATCCTCCCAAGTGCCTCATAAATACTCAGCGATTGATTATTGAAGATAAAGTTTTCGCGCTGTTCGGTTATGTCGGAACACCTACAACTGTTAAGGTTCTGCCATTGGTGGCTGCCGCGCGTATACCTTTACTGGGGATGTTTACCGGGGCAAATGCTCTGAGAAATCCTTTTAATCGTTATATTATTAATGTTCGTCCCTCGTATTATCAAGAGACCCAGCAAGCTGTCCGCCATATGGTACAGGATTTGGGACTAACCAAGATTGCTGTTTTTTATCAGTATGATGCTTTCGGGTTTGACGGTCTTACCGGAACAGAATTAGCTTTGAAAGATTTAGGTCTTGAGCCGATAGCCCGTGGATCGTACACAAGAGGTTCTCTGGATGTAGCGGAGGGCGTTGCTCGTATTAAGGATTCTGGAGCGCAGGCTGTATTTTTAATAGGGACGACTACTCCTTGTATAAAATTTATTAACGAGCTCGGGGTTAATGGAGTTCATCCGGTTTATTATACAGTGTCGTTTATCGGAGCGAGAGAGTTTGCGCGTAATTTGTGCAAAAATGATGATGACGCAGTGATCATGTCTCAGGTTGTACCTCCCTTCACCCTGCCCGATGATCTTACTCATTCTGAAGCCGCAGATTATATTACTGCTCTGAAGCTTTCTTACCCTGATGATACTCCAAATCTGGTTGGTCTTGAGGGTTTTTTTAATGCCCGGGTTCTTGTTGAAGGGTTGCGGCGCGCCGGGCCAGAGTTGACAAGGGATAAATTTATTCAGGCTATTGAATCTATGAACAAGTTTGAGATTGCTCCGGGGATTACAATTTCATTTGACGGTAAAGACCATCAGGGGATGGATAAGGTTTATTTTACTCGCTTTAATGATGGGCGATTTGAAGTTATGGATAGTTGGGATTCGCTCCGACGGAGTGTTGTACGATGAAAAGATTTTCCAATTTGAGTCTGAAGAATAAAATTTTCTTTTCCACTCTAGGCGTAATCCTTATGATCAGTGCGGTTATAGCTCTTTTGGCTAGAGGTATTCTTGTCTCCTCTTTGACTTCAGAGCTGGAATTGCGCGGTGTCGCTATTGCTCACTCAATTGCTGAGCGGGGAGGCGGATTTATACTGGATAAAAAATATCCGCAGCTACTCAGTCTCGTGTTTGATGAAGCGACTCTTGGAGAACGGCAGCACCTCATTACGTATATTTTTGTGCTGGGCAAAAAGGGAGAAGTTTTATGTCATACTTTTACAACTCCCTTTCCTGAAAATCTGGATAAAGTTAATACTGTGTCTGCGAGCGAGCATAAGTCGGTCCGCTTAATCGATTTCGGTAAAAAATCGGCTTATGATATAGCTGTTCCCATCAGAGAAGGGTTGTACCGTATCGGAACTGTGCATGTTGGACTTAGCAAGGTTCATATTGATAAACTTGTGTCGACGTTGCGTATAACTTTCTTAGGTTTTATTTCCGGTGTTGTTATCATCATTTTTATCATCAGCCACAGGCTTGCCAAGTACATTACGAGTCCTGTTGCGAAACTTACACGGGTTTCGGATGAGTTGTCGCGGGGTAATTTTGATATCGGACTCGATATGTTGTCCAGTGACGGGGGGTGGGACGCTTCGCAGTGTCCTGTATACCATAACACTGATTTTCCGTGCTGGCATTTTGATCAGGCTTTGTCTGTAAGTGAGAGAAGTGTTAATAATAATAGAAATTTACAACAGTGTAGAAACTGTCATTTCTATATAAAGCGTCAAGGTGACGAAGTTGTTCAGCTTGCTGACAGTTTTAAAAATATGGTTTGGTCAATTAAACTGTATCGTCGTCGATTGCGTGACTCGGAAGAAAAGTATAAATCCATGTTTGATAGCGGACCGGATCCGATTCTTGTTATTTCCTGCTCTGATTTTACGATTTTGGATGCTAATCCTAGAGTCTCTGAATTGTATGGTTATTCCAAGGAAGAACTTATTGGTGAAGAATTTTTACGTCTCGGACCGGAGTCAAACCTTGAATGTATCAAAGCTTTTGAAGAGTATGGAGGGCCGGCCGGCTGTATTTATTATCCCAAAATACTTCATCTTAAAAAGGATGGAAGGCCGGTTTATGTAAACATGCACGCTTGTCCTATCTCGTATAAAAGCAACCCTTCGATGATTGTGGCAATTACTGATATCACTGAAATTATTGAAAAGGATGCACAGCTTGTGCAGGCCGCGAAGATGAAGTCGCTCGGTGAGATGTCCGCGGGGGTGGCGCATGAAGTAAATCAGCCACTCAATGCAATTAAGATGGGTAGTGAATTCCTGGCTCTTATGGCTGAGCGGGGGCGTGATGTTCCGGCTGAGCAGTTGAGTGAAGTTGCAAAAGAAGTAAGTGCACAGGTTGACAGGGCTGCGGAGATCATCAACGCGCTGAGAGCTTTTGGACGCAAGGCCGATTTTAAGACGGATAAAATTAATATAAACGAGCCCTTGCGGAGCGTTTTTACTTTGGTAACCCGTCAGTTCGAATTGCAAAATATTGTATTTCAATTGGATTTGGCCGAAAATTTGCCACTTATCGTTGCACAGGATAATAGGTTACAGCAGGTATTCTTTAATCTTGTAAATAATGCCCGTGATGCTATTTCCGAGAAGCGAGAAACTCTCGGGGTTGAGAGTGATGAATACATTAAAATAAGCACTTATGAGGAAAACTCGCAGGTCTGTATCCGGGTGTCTGACACAGGGGTAGGGATTACCGAAGAAGTTCGCAATAAAATTTTTGAGCCTTTTTTTAGTACCAAAGAAGTAGGATATGGGATGGGGTTGGGACTTGCCATCACGTATGGCATAGTACGGGATTACAAGGGTAAAGTTGAAATTGAAAGTGTGTCTGGAAAAGGTGCAACTTTTATAATCTCTTTTCCGGTTGCTAATGAAGAAGCGTAAGTTTTAGTGAATTCGGTTTTGAATAGGGGAGGGAGTGTGAGTAAAATTTTGGTGATTGATGACGAGAAAGCAACTCTAAACATGTTTAAGATGTTGCTTTCCGTTTATGGTCATGAGGTTCTGACCGCTGAAAACGGCGAAATAGGAATAGAGCTTTTTGATACTGAGAAGCCGGATTTAGTAATGACCGACATCAAAATGCCCGGAGTGGATGGTCTGCAGGTTCTGGGTAGAATTAAGGCTATGTCGCCGGAAGCGGAAGTGATTGTTATAACTGGTCACGGCGACATGGAACTTGCTATCAAAGCGTTGAATCTTGATGCAACGGATTTTCTGAACAAGCCTGTAAAGCGCGAAGATCTTGAAAAAGCTTTGCAACTTTCGGCTGAGAGGAGGAAATTTGTAAGCGGTAAGCGTGACGATGTGCAGTTTACTCTTGAAGATAAAATTGCTGTGATCAATGTGATAGGCAGTCTTACTTCAAAATCTGATGGATCTATACATGATGTTTTTGACGAGGCTCTTAGTAGCGGGCGTAAAGATATTCTGATGATTTTTCAGGAAAAGACCTCGATCAACGGTGGGGGAATGGATTCCCTGATTAAAGGGGTTGAAAAAGTCCGTTCGCGTGGCTGTAATCTTTACATTGCAGGTCTGTCGGATAATTTCCATGCAGTGTTTGACTCAATGGGCATAAGTTCTATGGCCTCAATGTATGATACTGAAGCAGAGGCTCGAGCTAATATTTAAGGTCGTTAAGCTATAAGTCATAAAAAATCCCGCTCAGGTTTAACCGGAGCGGGATTTTTTGTACTATTAATTCGTATTAATCAGTATTTATTCAGTTTTATTATATGATCTGTAGGTGCTCTTGTTACGGCGTAACTGAAACTTTCTGACAGCTTTGTTGTGCTCGTTCAGGTTTTTGCTGAAATAGTGTGATCCGTCTCCTTTGGCTACAAAGTAGAGGAAGTTATGTTTTTCAGGGTTAATGGCCGCCTTTAATGATTCAAGGCCGGGTGAACATATTGGTCCGGGAGGAAGGCCTCGATGCTGGTATGAATTGTAGGGGTTGTTTTTATCTGTGATATGTTTTTTACGGATATTCCCATCAAAGGTTTCACCCAGTCCATAAATGATAGTCGGGTCAGCTTGCAGAAGGTAGCCGCGAGTCAGGCGGTTAGCAAAAACTCCAGCAATTCTTCTGCGCTCAGAAGCAACTCCGGTTTCTTTTTCTACCAGCGATGCAAGAATTACTGTTCTATGAATTTGTTCGGGCGAAGGAAGAGTTCCGTTCCAGGCTTTATCTGCGGACCTGCGAAATTCTTTGAGCATGGTTTTAACTAGCGTTAAGCCGGAATCCTGCTTGGGACGGGTCAACAGATAAGTTTCAGGAAACAGATAGCCTTCCGCATTTTTAGCTGGAATTGAATATTTTGCCAACAGTTCTGGACTGAAAACAGCTTTTTTGAAGTCAGCATATGTTGTCAGTTTCGATTGCTGTGCGGCTTCGGCAGTGTTCCACCACGAAAGACCTTCGCGAACAGAAAATTTATGTAAAATGCCGGAAGTCGTGGTCAGTTTTTTTAGAATTTGCGGGGCAGTCATATTTGTCCAGAGATTGAATTCTCCGGCTCTGACTTTGTTTTCCTGTCCTTCCGCCTGAGCCAACTTACGGAATCTTTTGGAATCTATGACCAGACCGCTGTCAGCTAGTTTGGAGGAAACAGTCCAGAGGGTTTCCCCGGGAGTGACGGTGAATAGTATTTCCCGTCCATCACTTTCAGGAGGAATATTGAGAAATTCCCATGACTGATAAATGAACCATGAACCTACAACCATCATAACCATGCAGATGATGGCCAGAGAAGGAAGCACAAAGCGCAGGACTATGCTCTTGCCTGCCACGTTTCCAGAATTATTTTCGCGGCCTGGCTGTCCAGATTCTTCTTTCTTTTCCTGTTCCAAAGTCCTGCCTCCTTGAGTTCTTCTTCAGCAGCTACAGAGCTTAATCTTTCATCGACGAGATGTATGGGAAGAGTTGTGCGCCTTCCCAATGAGGTTGCAAAATTGCGAACCTGCCGGGTGGTCAAAGTATCTTCTCCGTCAAGAGAAAGAGGAAGGCCGACGACGATTTCATCGACCTTCTCTGTTTCGAATATTTCAAGAAGTTCGGAAAACAGAGCGTCACGGGTGGTTTTGACAATCACTTTGAAGGGATATGCGAGAATCCCTTCAGCATCAGTCATTGCAATCCCTATCCGCTTTGTTCCGAAATCTATGCCTATAGTTTTCATGGTTTTAAAAAGACGATTCCGTCTTGACGCTGAGCTTTTTCAAGCATCTTTTTAAATTCTTTGCGCCACTTTGGGCCACCCATGAGTTCTGCAATATATTCAGCTGTGTGCAGTACTCTGTTGTGTTTCTTAAGTGTCGTCATATTGCGTTTGATTCCAACTTTACAAGAAGGACAACCTACTAGAACAGGAGTCTTTTTATCCTGAGCGTGAAGGTCGCGTTCTAACTGAGCAGCCTTGCGGTCGCGCAGTTTATTGTAAATTGCAGGGCTTGATATCGCGCCGAGTCCTGATTCGCCGCAGCAGCCGGGAGAAAGTGTTATCTTGCTGCCGAGGATGCTTTCAAGAGCCTGTTTGTAAATGACAGGAGCTTTTGATTTGGGAATGTCAGTCCATTCAGTATGACATGAAGCATGGTAAATAACTTCTTCATTAGCAGATAAACCCTGGAAATCAAGATTTCCAGGATTGGTCAGGAGGTATTGTACAGCATCGCAGCGTTTGAGTTTTTTGCCGACTTCCTGAGTGAAGTCATATGACTCGATGGCTTCGCGACAGGTTCCACATGCTGTGATTATCGTGGAAATGTCCATTCCAGCAATGTGAGCCTTTGCTATTTTATACTGTATGTCGCTGATGTTGCGGTGACGGTTGGTATTGAAAGCTTCAACACATCCACTGGAGAGCAGCGGATATCCGCAACATAAATGCTTAGCCGGCATAACAACGTTCACGCCGGATTTGAGCAGCAGGTAAAGAGTTGCCATTCCGATATTTCTTGAGAACAGACTTGCGCCGCATCCGGGGAAGTAAAAAACGCTGTCCGGTGCGGAAGTGCTGTTCATAAACATGGAACCGGTCTCAAGCGACAGGTCTTCGCTGAGATTTTTGAAGTCCATCGCAGGCGTTTGGCTGTGTAGTACGGGAGATTCCATGCGCCTACGCCAGTGTCCCGGAATAAGTCCCAGAGCTTTACTTTGAAGCGAAGCCGAGAGGGATAGAAACTTAGCGACCTTTGGCAATCTGCTTTGTGGATCTTTCGCAATAAAACCGAGGGCGGCATTCTTAACAGGATGTCCTCCGGTCCCTTTATATTCAAGGAAACTTCTGATTTGCAGAGCAGCTCCGGCTGAATCAATTTTGACAGGGCAGACAGAGGTACAGCGTCCACAGGCTGTGCAGTGCTCCATAAGTTTCCTGAGTCTTGTCATAAGATCAGGAGATGGCTCTCCGCGCTGAACCTGAGAATAGTAAATTGCCTCAATCAGTGCGCCAAGAGAGATGTTTTTATTTCTCGGATGGTACATAAGCCCCTGTTCAGGATAATACATGGGGCAGACTTGTTTGCATTTTCCGCAGCGAGTGCAGGTTTGAATGTTGCGCAGAAGTTCAATCAGGTGTTCCTTATCTTTGATCGCCGTTTTATCCAGATCATTGATAAGCCTGTTGAACGAGAATGTGTAGGACTCAGAAGGAAGTTCCCGACGGGTCAGTTTGCCCGGATTGAGAATGTTCAGCGGGTCCACAATCTCTTTATACTTTCTGATTGCAGTGATTTTTTCTTCAGAAAGGTAGTCAATCTTAGTGATACCGATTCCGTGTTCACCGGAAACTTCACCTTTTAATTCAAGAACCTTTTTGAAAACGTCATCGACAGCTTCGTGTGCGCTGTGCAGCATGTCAGGGTCATTTGAATTAACCGGAATGTTTACATGACAGTTTCCGTCTCCGGCATGCATGTGGTTCGCAATGACGATGCGCTGTGCTTTGAGTTTCTGGAAAATCTTATCGATTTTCGAGTCAAGCTTAGGGAATTCTTCACGCAGCTCCTGGAAAATGTAGTGAACCTGACTTTCCAGTTCCTGATCACTCATTTCTGTGCCGTCAATGCTCCCTTTCAGGATGTTGGTGGTTCTTTCCAGAGCCTGTTCTACTTTAGGTTCTTCAATCGGGAATCCTGAAAGTTCTTTTACGGCCAGCAGGGAACGGCGATAAATTTTAGCCAGATAGATGAGGTTGAGGTCTTCCAGAAAGTCTGAAAAATCCGGGATAACTTCAAGCGGAATAACAATATCTTCGTTAACTTTAAAGCCGGAAGTGCGCTTTGCAATGGCGGACAGTTTGTGTCTGTCTTCCCAGAAAAGCTCAGCTTCTTTATCATCGCGGGCTGCGAAAATATCTACGGAATCGTAGGGCTGTACAATAGAAAGAATGTTATCCACGGCAGTTTGCAAAGCTTCATCATCGTCAGAATCAAGCTGAATTATGAGGACAGAAATCGGGTCGCCTTCATAGTTTACAGATTTCTTTTCGTACTTGATAGCCTGTACATATTTAGGTCCGAATTCTTCAAGGGCAGAAATCTTTACAAGATCACCTTCCTCACGGATTGTATCACGCAATGCAACAATATCCTTGATAACAAGCATAGCGTTACGCATGGAGCGTCCGAAGAATTCAAGACATAGTGTACGGGAGCTTGAAGGTTGCGGATAAAGAGTGAAGCAGGCTTCAGTTATGATTCCGTCCACGCCTTCTTTCTGTACACCTGGTAGTCCGCCGAGGAATTTGTTGGAAACGTCTTTTCCCAGTCCCGGGCTGCGGATTTCATCAGCAGACAGAGTCAGAGTGTCGAGAAGTTTTCCTTTGGCGTCAAATACTTCAAACGTAGCTGACTCATCACTGAAAATCTTGTGGCGGGGGTGATCCTTACGGAAGACTTCAATCAGGTCTCCCTTAGGCATAACCATTTTGTAGCTTTGAATATTGTCTATAGTACAACCGTATTCAAAGGCAAAAGGTCCACCTGAGTTTTCAGAAATGTTACCGCCGATTGAGGATGCAGATTTGGAAGCGGGGTCAACGGTAAAGAGAGTGTTTTTCTCCGCCGCAGCCTTGATTGCGTCAAGGGTGATTACACCGGCCTGAGCGCAGATAGTCATTGATTTTGTATCAACGCTTAAAATCTTTTTGAATTTTGAAAGCGAAAGAATGACAGTCCGTTCCAGTGCGGGAATGGCTCCGCCTGTTAGTCCGGTTCCGCCGCCGCGAGGAATAATGCCGAATTGCATATGATTTGCCAGACGGACAATTGCACGAACCTGCGCGGTGTTTTCCGGGAAAAGCACAGCGATAGGGAGTTCAATTCTTAAGTCTGTCGCATCTGTTGCGGACTGTACCAATTTATCCGGTTCAATGCTGATGCCGGAATCTGGCAGAATTTCTTTAAGCTTTTCGATAAGCCTTTGTCTGAATTCAATGTCAGCATCATGTTTAAGCCAGAAATTTTCGACCGCGTGGGTGAGTCTCTGCGGGTATTCACCGGAGAGAGTCGGGCGGGCGAGGGTCAGGTTTCTGGAAACACTCTTGCGAACCAGTTCAGGATTTATGAACGGGTTGTAGCGTACTAGAAAAAGTTCCGCAGCAATGCTTTCAGCGAGTGTGCGGACATTTTCAGGCCAGCCTTTAAAGTCGTAAGGATTTAAGCCGAGCACTCTCGAAAGGAGGGCTTCGGATGCAATAGAAATATGTGGACCTAATTGAGGCATAATATCTTACCGTGAAGTTTTTGTAGTCTAAGGGCAGAACTGCCCGAGGTGAAGAAAAAAAGGAAATATAGGGATCGTCTTGATGAAATGCAAGTCTCTATTTCAAACCTAAGTTATTTTTTTCAACTTTTCTTCCTATATTAATAGGCAGTCTTTGACTGGTTGTAAAGTCGCAGCTGTGTAAAAGCTTGACAGGCAGGGGTAAACTAAAAGAATATTCCGTTCCTTTATTTCGTTTTCAGAAGGTCGATGTATCTTTTAAATATATAGCTAGAATGAGGATGCAGATATGATTGGAGATGATTTCGCAGAATTAAAACTGTTTATTACCGGACCTATTTTGCTGCGCGACGAAGTTCGTAAAGCTGCTTTATTGCCTGAATATGGTCACCGTGACTCTGAAAATATTAAGCGTTTCGGTTCCATAATGAGCAATCTTATGACGATTGCGGGTAACCCTGAAGGGTATACTCCAATCATATTTAATGGTTCAGGGACCAATGTTCTTGAAGCTTCGGTCCGTTCGCTTGTTTCCGATACTGATAAAGTTCTTAACGTTTCGGTAGGCGCATTCGGTGATCTTTTCGGTAAGTTGTCTGAGGCTAACGGGAAGAATCTTATTTCGTTAAAGTTTCCATACGGCCAAGCCATTGATCTTAAAATACTTGAAGAAGCATTGGTCGAACACAAGCCGGATGTGGTTACCTTCACACATAATGAAACCTCTACAGGGGTCATTAATGATGTTGTTTCCGTTTGTAAGTTGATTCGTGCTCACGGGGCATTGCCTGTTGTTGACGGTGTAAGTATTTTCGGTGGCGCTCCTTCTACCATCGCTGAAGCCCGTCCTTTAATGTATTGTACCTCCACTCAGAAGTCGCTCGGGCTTCCGGCGGGATTCGGTATCGGCTTTGTCGGGGATGAGGCTTTGAAAAAGGCTGAAGGTGTTAAAAATAGAGGATATACAACGGATATTCTGGCTCAAATTACAAAGGCCAGATTGTGCCAGACGTTGACTACTCCGAATGGAACTCTCGGTAATCAGATGTGCGTGCAGCTCGATTACATTGTTAACACTGAAACAGTTGCGGTTCGTTTCAAGCGTCATGAAGAAATGCGTAAAATAGCTCACGACTGGGTTGCTGAAATGGACGGTTATGAGCTTTTCGCTCAGGACGGTTATCGCTCGCTAAGCCTTACCACCGTTAAAACTCCTGCTTACATGACAATTGATCGTTTGAAAGAAGTTAAAGAGCATATGCGTGGACATGGTTATCTTTTTGATCCCGGTTACGGTAAAATCAATAAAGAATTACAGGATCAGGGTTCGTCTCCGATATTCCGGATCGGTCATATGGCCGATATTATGCCGGATATGCTTAAAGATTATCTGGAAGCTTTGAGAGGAGTGCTTAGTAGTTTTAAATAATTAATATTTATTTTTTCTAATAAAAAGACCTGAATTTGTTAAACGACGAATTCAGGTCTTTTTATGTTCAAGGGACTTTATAAATTTATAATCGAGTGCTTGTTCATAATGGAACTAGAGTTAGGCTTAAAGTTTATTTAATCACTGTCCTACTAAGTTTTAACAGGTTATATCTATACAAAAGTAATAATAAAATAGCTTATGTGAAAAAACTCTCATAAGGTAAAAAAGCTTAGTATGCCTTGCAAACCCCGTATCTATGGTGTTTGTGGGAGATGTAGCGGTGGAAAAAAATGGTTGTAGCGTATTGACACGAGATTGGATGGGTAATAACGTTTTTTTCCGACTGAGTGCTCAGTCAGTTTTTCTATCCGGAGGGATGATGACCAAAATGTCTAAAAAGAAGGCCGCGATTTTGGAAGCGGCTACTGTGCTTTTCGCTAACAAGGGTTTTGCTGATACTTCTATGAATGAACTTGCCAGCATGACCGGAGTAGCGGAAGGGACAATCTTTTATCATTTTACGAACAAGGAACAGCTTCTTCTTACTATTTTGTCTGCTACCAGAGACAGCATTCTGGAAGAATTCAATGCGCATATGGAAGAGCGCGAATTCAAAACCGGAATGGAAATGATGGAAGAGGTCGTTGTTTTTTATCTTCTTCTTGCAGGACGTATGGAATACCAGTTTCTTCTTTTGCATCGGCTTTTTATATATCAGCTGGCAGAAAGCAGAACTGAATTCAGAGAGAACTTGGAGGCTATCTATAATTGTCTTGTTACACTTTTTGAACAGGCAATTTTTATGGGTCAGGAAGATGGTTCCATTGGTGATGTGAATCCGAGAAAAAGTGCACTTATTGTTTTTACGATGGTCGATGGGTTGGTGAGATTTAAAAATTTTAATCTCTACGACGCGGGAGCTCTGTTTAATGAGCTTATTGAGTCTGTTCGTAGGATGTTGAAACCAAACTAGAGGTGTTTATCTGATGCTTACTCGAATTTTTCCTTTTCTGGGCTGGTTCAAAAAGTACAACAGTGCAGCTTTAAGGGCCGATGTTCTTTCCGGTCTGACTGTTGCTTTGGTACTTATTCCTCAGTCTATGGCGTATGCACAGCTTGCAGGAATGCCGGCGTATTATGGTTTGTACGCTTCCTTGCTGCCTCCTATGGTAGCGGCTCTTTTCGGTTCCAGTCGTCAGTTGGCAACTGGTCCTGTTGCTGTTGTTTCTCTTATGACTGCGGCTTCGCTGGAACCTTTGGCTACTGCCGGTAGTCCGGGGTTTATCGCCTACGCATTGCTTCTTGCTCTGCTTGTCGGTGGATTCCAGTTCCTTTTAGGAGTTCTCCGTCTTGGACTTGTTGTTAACTTCCTTTCTCATCCGGTTGTTAACGGCTTTACCAACGCTGCGGCGATCATCATCGCATCTTCACAGCTTTCAAAAATGTTCGGTGTTTATGTAGATAAAGCTGAATTGCATTTTGAAACTATCATGCGTGTTGTCACCAGTGCTATCCATTATACCCATTTGCCGACACTCGGTATGGGGGTATTGGCTTTTGCCATTATGATGGGGCTGAAAAAGGTCAATCCTAAAATACCTAACGTGCTGTGTGCGGTTGTTATAACAACTGTGATTTCCTGGGCAACTGGTTTTAACCATGATGCAATGGTTGATATCTCCGCAATTCAGGATAAAAAAGCACAGACCCTGATTGCTGATTTCAATGAAACAGTGACAGGTATTGATCAGTTGGCAACAAAGCGTACAGGTATTTCCGAAATCGAAGATGAGGCGAAAGCTTCTAAAAACGTTATCGGATATTATGATGCTGAACATGATTTGAGCGTTGTTGCTTATGAAGCAAAACTTCTTAAGCATAAATCTCATATCTACCGTGAAACTCTTAGAAATATGCTTTTCAACGGAGTTGAGCAGGCTGACGGTACTATTCTTTTTTATCTTCAGGACGCAGTTCCTGCCGGCATGACAGCTGATGGGCGTACTTGGCGTATCAAGGTCGGCAACAAGCTTCTGAAAACCGAATCCCTTAAAATGATGGGTGGCGGTGCTGTTGTCGGTAATGTCCCTTCCGGTTTCCCGGAAGTCAGCATTCCTGAGCTTGATATCAAAGTTATACTCAAGCTTCTTCCTTTTGCTATTATCATTTCCCTGCTTGGTTTTATGGAAGCTATCTCTATTGCTAAAGCAATGGCTGCAAAAACAGGGCAGAGACTTGATCCTAATCAGGAACTTATCGGACAGGGACTTGCCAACATGCTTGGTGCCTGCACAAGCAGTTATCCGGCATCAGGCTCTTTCTCCCGTTCTGCTGTTAATCTGCAATCCGGCGCTGTAACTGGACTTTCTAGTGTATTCACTACGGTTGTTGTTGCAATTACTCTTTTATTCTTTACACCATTGTTGTATAATTTGCCTCAGGCGGTTCTTGCTGCGGTTATTATGATGGCTGTTATCGGGCTTATTAATGCTTCCGGTTTCCTGCACGCATGGAAAGCTCAGAAGTATGATGGAGCTATCTCCATCATTTCTTTTGTGGCAACTCTTGCTTTTGCTCCTCACTTGGACAAGGGTATTATTATAGGAGTGGCACTCTCATTATGTGTATTCCTGTATAAGAGTATGCGCCCCCGTGTTGTTGCTCTTACTAAAAGTGATGATGATATTCTTCGCGATGCGAGTTTGCACGGACTCAGAGAATGCGACCATATGGCCGTTGTGCGTTTTGACGGACCTCTGTTTTTTGCTAACGCAAGTTTCCTTGAAGAGCAGATTTCCAGACGTTTGAGGGAAAAGAAGAATCTCAAACAACTCATATTGGTTTGTAACGGAATCAATGATATTGACGCATCTGGCGAAGAAGCTCTTTCTCTTGTGGTGGAAACTGTGCGCAGTGCCGGAGTTGATATATCTCTTTCCGGATTAAACGAAGCCGTGTTGGCAGTGATTAAGCGCACTCATCTTTACGAAAAAATAGGAAAGCAAAACATCTATTCAAATACCGAAGAAGCGCTTTGTCAGACCCATGATAAAGCTCACAGAGACGGAACTGAATTAGATTGTCCTCTTTCAACTTATTGTCGCATACACAGCAACTCCTAGTGGAGGTTAATGATGTCTGATATCCTTATATTCAGCGGCCTGTTCTGTCAGGCTGAATCAGTTGTTAAGCGCTTGCTTGATGATACAGGCTGTAGTCTGGTTACTGATTCGGACTTGGTTTCAGAAGCTGCAAAGCTCAGTGGAATGACTGAAAAAACAATTTTGAAAGCTTTCTCCCCGAAGGCTTCGATCTTTAATAAATTCAGTCACGAAAAAGAAAGATCAGTGGCATGGCTTAGACTCGCTTTGGCCGAAAAGCTGGTTAAGGGCGAAGCTCTTCTTGTTTCAGGCTTTGTTTCTCAACTGCTTTCTCAGCCGATTTCTCATGTTCTCAAAGTCTGCATTATCGATGATGTCCAGAAGAGAATTGAAATCGCACGCAATGAAGAAGGCACTTCCGAAAAAGAAGCTGTAAAATTAATGCAGCACAACGATGAAGAAAAAACTGTATGGGTCAGAGAGCTTACCGGGAAAAAAGATCCTTGGACAAGCGCTCTATATGATATGGTTATCCCTGTCGGAAAAACCGGCGTTGATGAATCTGTCGCTCTTATTAAAGAGCAGCTTGGTAATGTAGCCGTTCAGGTTACAGATGAATCCAAGCTGGCTGCACAGGACTTCCTGCTTGCTGCTAAAGTTGAAACCGCACTTGTTTCTAAGGGGCATAATGTCGAGGTTTCTGCCAAGGGCGGAACGGTTGTTCTCGCTATCAATAAAAAGGTGCTGCTTGTTGATCGTCTTGAAAAAGAGTTGCGTGAAATAGCCGAGCCGCTTGATGGTGTTAACAGTGTTGAAGTTAAGTTCGGTAAGGAGTTTTATGCGGCTGATATTTATCGTCGCATGGATTTTGAACTGCCTTCAAGAGTTTTGCTTGTTGATGACGAGCGTGAATTTGTACAAACTTTATCTGAAAGACTTCTTATGCGTGATCTCGGTTCTCACGTTGTTTATGACGGTGAAGCCGCACTTGATCTCGTTAAGGATGATGAGCCTGAAGTTATGATTCTTGACCTCAAAATGCCCGGCATTGACGGTATTGAGGTTTTGCGCAGAGTTAAAACTACCAGACCTAATATTGAAGTTATTATCCTTACCGGACATGGTTCTGATCAGGATAAGAAAGTTTGTATGGAACTCGGAGCTTTTGCCTATTTGCATAAGCCTGTAGATATTGATGTTCTTAGTACAACACTTAAAGAAGCTTACGCAAAAATTCGCGAAGTATAATTTAGTATATCCGGGGTAGGCCATGTCATTAAAAGGACTTCTTCGACCGGAATTCTGGAAAGCGGATAAAAAATCTGCGGGACCATATAAGAGTTTATTTGATTACCAGCGCATTTGGCGTTTGTGTTTTGTAATTCTTGTTGTGGTCTCTCTGGTTCCGTTGTTCATCTTGGCCTTCATAGATTTTAATGTCACCCGGGTTGCTATTAATTCTGAAAATATGCTCAGGGGGGCGAGGACAACCTCCAATACCCGCCGGGCAGTCGCATACTTTCTGGAGGAGCGGAAATCAGCGTTACAGTTGATTGTACAACTGGACGATTTCCGCTCCTTTCAGCGAAAGGAGCGGCTGGCTGAAATGCTTAAGGCATTAAAGAACAGCTTCGGCGGGTTTATTGATCTGGGTATTATTGATGAAAACGGTAAGCAGCTTGCTTATGTAGGGCCGTATAATCTGGAGGGCAAAGACTACAAAGGACAAGCGTGGTTTAAGCAGGCTACCGATCAGGGAACATACATCAGTGATGTTTTTCTGGGATTTCGTGACAGCCCTCATCTAGTCATTGCCGTAAAACATTATACGGATAATGATCATTACAAAATTTACCGGGCAACTCTGGATACAACCCAGTTCAACGGTATTCTTTCTTCTCTTGATTTATCGGAAGGGGCAGATGCTTTTCTGGTAAATAATGCAGGGATTATGCAGACTCCTTCCAAGTGGAACGGAGATGTTTTTTCAAAAATTTCGTTCTCTTTGCCGGAAAAATCATTCCGCACTAAGGTTGAAGAAATCCAAATTAAAAAAGATTTGTCTGCGATTGTCGGCTATGCGTATATTGAAGGAACTCCTTTCATTCTTATGGTTGTTAAGCCGGAAGCTGAACTCATGGGAGCATGGCAAGGTTCCCGCGATACTCTCACATGGATATCTACTATCAGTGTGGCAGTGATTCTTTTGGTTATGTGGGCTGTTGCCTCTTATATGGTTGAGCGTATGTACATGGCTGACATGACACGTTCAAAGTTGTTGCAGCAGATGGAACATCACAATCGCATGGCTTCAATTGGACGGCTTGCTGCCGGTGTTGCCCATGAAATTAATAATCCTCTTGCCATTATTAATGAGAAAGCAGGGTTATTAAAAGATTTGTTTACCTTCAATAAAGCATACGAGGTTGACGCGCGAGTCCTTGGTCTTGTTGATTCTGTGATAGCTTCAGTTGAACGATGCGGAAGGATTACTAAACGGTTGCTCGGATTTTCAAGGCAGGATGACGTTGAACTCCGGCCCGTTTACCCTAAAAAAATAGTTGAGACCGTGCTTAGTTTTCTCAATAAGGAAGCCGAATATCGCAGTATTAATGTTTCGGTTGATGTCGAGATTGGCATTTATGAAATTGTCACTGATAGAGGAAAACTTGAGCAGGTTCTGTTGAATCTGATAAGCAATGCTTTTCAGGCAATGAAAGATGGTGGGGCTTTGCAGGTAAAAGTTGCTCGTGCCGACAATAATAGAATTAACTTTTCGGTTAAAGATGATGGTTGCGGCATACCTGCAACAGATCTTAAACGGATATTTGAACCTTTCTATTCTACTAAAAAACAAACAGGCGGGACCGGACTGGGGCTTTCTATAACATATGGACTTGTTCAGGATCTCGGTGGGCTGATGGTTGTTGAAAGTGAGCTTGGCATGGGAACTGAATTTCGTTTTTCACTTCCTGTGAATCCTATAGCTAAGGGAGAAAGCTAGAAATGAGAATTTTACTTGTGGATGATGAACTTGAGCTTGTTTCCGCTCTTGCAGAACGCCTTTCGTTTAGAGGTTTTGATGCGGACTGGGTTACTTCCGGCGAAGAAGCTATAGAAAAAGTAACTGAAATTAAATATGACCTTGCAATACTTGATGTGAAAATGCCTCGTATCAGCGGACTTGAACTGCGCAAGGAGCTTGAGCAAATTTGTCCTGATCTTAAGTATATATTCCTTTCCGGGCATGGTTCAGAAGCTGATTATAAAGAAGGGACTTCCGGAGCTGATTCTTATTTGATCAAACCGGTGAAGATTGAAGATCTTGTTGAAAAAATTAACATAGCTTTGGGTATTTAAGATTTTTAGAGGGAGGGTATCATGGGATCATCTGGAAATATTCAAGGTCGGGATGGGCTTTGCTTTTTTGGAAAAGTAAGTGCTACTATTTCCCATGATGTAAAAAATGTTCTGGCTATTATCAATGAAGAAGCAGGACTTTTGCATGATTTATCGCTTATGGCGGCACAAGGAATGGAACTTGAGCCGGAACGTCTTGTCAAATTGGCTGAAAAGATACAGAATCAAATTAAACGCGGTGATTCTATAATAAAAAATATGAACAGGTTCGCTCACAGCGTAGACGTTCCTGAGTGTGAAATAGATTTATCTGAAACAGTCTCTCTGGTAATAGCTCTTTTTACGCGAATGGCAGCAGCAAAGTGTGTTACTGTTACCCTTAAGGAAGGGGAAAAGGTCACAGCGAAATGTGATCCTTTTTCAACTGAAATGCTCATAGCCAGATGTCTTGAAGTGAGCATGGACAGTGCCGGTAAGGATAGTGAAATAACAGTTGAAGTTTTAATGAAAAATAGCGAAAAGGTAATATCTGTACACGGCCTTGAACAGGATGTGGCAGAAAAAGAATTTCAGGCAATAGAAGTCCTCTCAAAGAACGCGAACGCATCTGTTAAGATGAAGACGCAGGATAAAATACTAGAAATTATTTTTTAAGTGTTGAAAGTACAAACTTAACTCTTAATGCAGTTGGAGAAAGCCATGGCTGAAAAAGTACTATTAGTTGATGATGAAAAAGAATTTGTTGAAGGTCTTGCTGAACGCATGGAGCTTCGCGGCATGAATGTAAGTACATGCACAAATCCTCAAGATGCTCTCGAAATGGTAAATAATGATTCATATGATGCTATCATTCTGGATCTGCAAATGCCCGGGGTTGATGGGATTGAAGTTCTTAAACATATCAAAAAAACTAAACCGGAAATGCAGGTGATTCTTCTCAGCGGCCATGCCACTGTAGAAAAAGGAATCGAAGCTATGAAGCTGGGTGCAATGGATTTTGTCGAAAAACCGGCAGATATCAATGTACTTACTGATAAGATCAAAAAAGCTCAGGCTCGCAAAATGATTCTGGTTGAAAAAAAGACTGAAAAAAAAGTGAAGGATATTCTGGAACATAAAGGCTGGTAGTCTTCACTTCCGGTTATTCAAATTAAAAAGTGCGGGAGAAACTTTCTTTAAAAAGTTTCTCCCGCACTTTTTTTATTTTATATATTTTAAAGGTACTTTTTTATTGTTTAGCAAGTTCAAGCATCCGCTGCCCGTAAACTGCCTGCCCTAAGGATATACACGCATCATTTGGCGGTAAAAATCTGTGAACAAGGGGATTTAATCCTCTTTTTTGGAGTTCCAGAGGGAGTTCAACTGCGAGAGTAAGGTTTTGCATTACTCCGCCACTTAATCCTACAGATTTTATTCCTGTTTGTTTTGATATTTTTTCAGCACAATCCGCCAGCCCTGAAATTAATCCTTTGTGAAATTTACGGCTGATTATTCCTGTCGAAACGTTTGCGATATGATCATTAAATGCCTGTCGGAAAAGTTCACCCGTGCAAATTTCGTTTAAGTTGTCTTCATGTTCACTAGAAGAAGTACCGGAGATTTGTTTGACAGGGCAAAAATACTGACCTTGTTCATTATGGTCCTGAATTTTTTCCAGAAGAATTGCGGCTTGTCCTTCGTAGGTAATTGTATCGCAAAGGCCGAGCATTGCAGACACTGCGTCGAAGAGTCTTCCGCAACTACTTGTGACTGGACTGTTAATGTCTTTTTCCAGCATTTGATCGAGCATTTTTGCGCCCGCTTTGAATTTTTCAGGCAGGGGAAGACTATCCACATCAAGCCCAAAATCTAGTGTTGCTCCCCGTGCTATTCTCCAGGGTTCACGCACAGCGGCTTCACCGCCCGGAAGCCTGATATGTGTGAATCTGGCCAGTCTTCGATTAATCAGCTTTTCATTGTCAACGATCAGACATTCACCGCCCCATATGGTCCGGTCATCTCCAAGTCCTGTTCCGTCCAGAGCAAAGCCTATAGCCGGTCCGGTATGTTTATTTTCAGCTAATACAGAATAAATGTGAGCATAATGATGCTGCAAAGATGTGGTCTGAATTCCTTCTGCCTGTCCAATTTCGGAAGCAAGCTCTGTGGTCATGTAATCGGGGTGCAGGTCATGTACAATCAATTCAGGTTTAATCTGTAATATGTTTTGAAGGTGCAAATGGATTTCTTTCCAGAATTGCATGGTTTCAAGATTTTGCATGTCTCCGATATGTTGACTTGAAAATGCCTGATCGCCCTTCGTGATACACAGTGTGTTTTTAAGTTCCGGTCCTGTTCCCATAACGCAGGATGTGCCATGTGCTAAAAAAACGGGTGAGGGCGTGTAGCCTCTGGCTCTGCGCATGAAGACTGTTCTGAAATCTGTTCCGGCAGACGGGGCGTCAATTTTTTCAGCCTGTTCATTGCTGAATTCCGGGACGGATCTAGTTACTGAGTCATCTACACGGATAAGGATATCCCGGTTGTGAAACAGAAAAAAGTCAGCGATTTGCGGCAATCTTTTTAAAGCTTCACGGTTGCCGATGCAGATTGGCGCGGAGCTCATGTTTCCCGAAGTCATTACTAAAGCTGCGGGTGATGCTTTCAGCTTTGAAAAATATTTAATCAAAACTTGATGCAGCGGAGTGTATGGAACCATCAGTCCAATGAAGTCGGTGTCCGGCGCAATTTCCGGTGCAAGCGAGTAGCTTGAACTTTTGGGAGCAAGAACTATCGGGCGTTGCAATCCTTCTAACAATTCATGGTCATTCTCTGAAAGATCAGCAAGTTTACCTGCCTCTGTGATATTTTTGACCATCACCGCCAGTGGTTTGTCCGGACGATGTTTACGTCTTCTAAGAGTTGCGATTGCAATGGGATTTGATGCATCGCAGACGAGATGGAATCCGCCAAGCCCTTTTACCGCGGCAATTTTACCTTCAGCTAAAAGATTTGCCAGTCTGGATATAGCATCCTGTGGACCGGAAATTTCGTTACCTTTGTTATCCGTGAGCCATACTTTGGGGCCGCAATCTTTACACGCATTCGGCTGAGCGTGGAATCTGCGGTCAAGCGGGTTTTTGTACTCTTCTTCGCAGCAATCGCATAGCGGAAAACAGGCCATTGATGTTACAGGGCGATCATAAGGAATTGAGCGGGTGATTGTATAGCGCGGTCCGCAATTTGTGCAGTTAGTGAATGGATATTCATATCTGCGGTCAGAAGGATCGTTCATTTCATTGAAACAATCTGGACATGTCGCCACATCCGGACTGATCAGAACGCAATGTCCTTCTCCGGCAGTACTTGAAAGGATACAAAATTCTTTTTCACCCTCAAGCAGCTCAATATCTTTTTTTTTAAGTGATACTATTTTTGCCAGTCTCGGTAGATCGTCTTTCAGCGCTTTGTCGAAATTTGCGTGGCTAAGAGTATTTCCTTGAATTTCTATGAGCACGCCTTCCGGGCTGTTGCGTACGTTGCCGGACAGTTCACACTTAAGAGCTGTTTTATAGATAAAAGGCCTGAAGCCTACACCTTGAACTTGTCCTGTTATCGTTAGTATTCTGCGAGAAAGACTGTCAGTCATATGCGAAATTCTCTTTGAGTATTGAGTGTTATAGATTGGAGATAAAGTGTTAGCTTATTTTGTTGAAAAGGCTTTTAACTCTACCTTTAACAAGGCGGACAACTTCGAATTCCATGGGGCTCAATATTTCAGGAAGCTGAAAATCGGTCGTGTCGAAATCGTCGGGAGGCTCAATTACATATTTAATATGATCGGGGTCGTAGCCTCGAATTTTTTGATTAGATATTTCTTTCCAGAGCAGTACTTTTTTCGGGCTTAACCCCAGCAACATGTAAATTGCTGTATCAAGAGCATAGGCATTAGGGGAACCTGCAAGCAAGCTCATGGCAAACGGTTTACCGCTTATCGGTCCAGTAACATGCATGGGATAAATGGCGTCCATCAGGTTAAAAGCAACCGGCATTTTTGCGGCAACTTCGAGGACCAGTTTTTCCATAAGTCCCTTTGTTTCGCCGAATCTGGTGTGAGCTAGGGCTTTTCTGAAACCGACAACAGTGCCGAAAAGATTTTTGACAGCTCCGGTAACTAAAAACTGACAGTGAGCTTTAAGTTTAGGGACATTGATAATCATGTCCGTTTCCAGCGCGTCGCGGGAAATTCCGATTGATTTACCGAATGAAAGTTTAAGCGGAACAGGTCGGCCAAGCGTAATGGGTGTAATTCCCAGTTCAGCAAGACCTGACGTCATACCTATGGCTTTAGAGACTTGTGCGGCAGTACCGCAACTGGGAGAGTCTCCTACTGTTACGATGGCTCCACAATTAAGCAGGTAGCGGCATAAGGAAATGGTCACATTTGGATGAGTGCAAGCAAGAGGATTTCGTGCCGAAACTAAATTCGGCTTAACCAGAACTTTTGTGCCCGGATTTATTTTGAATCCGGTTTCCTCAAGAATCAAATCAATTGCAGCGTCCATGAACGTGGATTCATATTCAAGGAGGCGGAAGTAGGCGACTGGTTCTTTGTTCTGATTCATTACTTTTATTTATTTTCTCTTGTGAAGCCACCTACTCTTTAACCTTAACAGTTTTTGGTGCGGGAGCTTTTGTTGGTGCTTCAGGTTTGGCTTTCGGCTTTGCAGGGGCTGTTTTTACAGCTGATTTATTCTTCTCTGCCGGATTAGTTACTTTTTTGTTCGGCTTTTGTGAAGCCTCAGGTGAAGTTCTTTTCTGAGCAACAGCTTTATTCACAGTTTTTTTAGGCGGTTTATCGTTTGTTGCCGGAGCGGCTTTCTTTGAACTCGCAGCAGCAGTTTTTCTGGCCGGTGCTACTTTCTTCTGCCTTTCAACTTGCTTATCGGCTGTAGAGCGTGTTTTTTTTACAGCATTATTTGAATCAGCTACTTTTTTAGCAGATTTCGTTGGCGCAGATTTGGGTTTTCCTTGTTTGGGAGCTTTTTTCGTTTGCGATTCAGCCGCTTTTTTGGGCTCAGCAGGTTTTTTTGCGACTTTTTTCTTTAAATCTGCTTTTTGTTTTGCTGCTGCTCGCTTTTCTCTTTTTTCGATGCCGCTGATTTTTTTTAGGAATGAATGATCTGTTATCGTTCTGAAAAAAAGAAGGTTTGCTAAGTCCCAAAGAGTGGCAATTAGTAAAAGGCTAAAAGTTCCAAGCGCCAGATAGGTGATTCCGGAAGTTTCACTTATTGGCGGCGCACTTCTAAGGTTATATGCTGGAACCAATACTTCTGAACGAATTTTTTTTGTAAGATTTTCCTGCGTAGTCATTTTCTGTGATGCAAGCGAAATTGCTAATTTTTTTAAAATGCGGTCAACAACAAACATGGATTGTGTTGCCGGCATTGAATATTTTTTTTCGAGTTCAATGCTTTTGTTAAAATAAAGCAATCTGATGTCGCTTATAAAAAATTGCAATGTGTATCCTAGATCTCCTTGAACATTGAGAGAACGCCCTTTCGGGGTAACCATCAGTTTGTTTCGGAGCAATATGCGTGTTGCTGCGCGGGTTATTTTAATATCACTGAAGGTAAGATCTGCTATGATATTTTTTCCAAGATTTTTTTTGTTGGCAGCAGTCAGTTCCTCAAAAGGGGGACTTATTCCCTTTCGTAGAGAGTTAAAAGTGGCCTCCATTGCATCAAATCCATTATGCCCATCAACCACCGGAAGGTACATAGCCCCGAGAGTCAATGCGCTCAACAGGAATAAAATAGCCGATAAGATGAGCGTTTTGCCGGAGTATATCATTTGGCTGCTCCTTCTTTTTTAGGCGGTTTTATGGTGCTGATGATGTCTGCTGCCAATGAGTAAAAAAGCCAGCCGCAGAAAATTACCATTCCGATAACCATGATATATAGAGCGCTTTGATCAAGAGTTGTTGTGAGATTATGAGAGATTGATGCCCCGGATTTTCTGAGTTCTCCCGGTAGAGACAGGAGTCTGTTGATAATCACAGAAATTACCAGAAGGGAAACAAGCCCCTTTATCCTGTATGGTTCAATATATCTTATTGCTTTTCCACCTAGATGTATTCCGGTCATAGTTCCGAATATCAGCCCCATTATGCAATAAATATTTATAAATCCTTTAAGGCCGAAAGTTCCAAACGTCAGCACACCGGAAGAGGCTGCTAACCCTAGAAGGTCTGTTCCCGCCACCATTGCGGCAACACATCCGAAGCCTCGGGTTAGGATTGTGAAGCTTAATATTATTCCGCCTGAGCCGGTTAGAGCCATGAAAAAACCACCGAGGGTGGCAAGGATAAGCGCAGGAATTACTGGGATTTTCGAATAAGGCTGTCCATCAGCCAGATCTGCAAGTTGTTTTGCTGCATCTTTAGGATCAGCCTCAGCACCTGTCGGAGCAAGTTCCAGCTCATCTACGTCATCCTTAACTGTTCCAGGGAAGTTTATGTAGGGAGGGAATTTCATGGTTCTGATTGTACGAGCTATTTCCCAAGGCTCTTCATCTGGAAATGAGATCAAAGTAGACTGTTTTATTTCGTTTTTTTCTGAATCCGGTTCTTTCGGTGATAGTTTCGCCGCAAAAACTCCGTCTTCTGTTGCCACCTGCTTAGTATCGGTTTCAGCCGAATTTATTTGCACAGCAGCTTCTTTTTCTTTTTCAGCGTTTTGCTTGCGTAGAAGAGCAAGTGCATATTTATGGGAAGCTTCGCGAAAATCAGGAACGATGATGAATGAATATACAATGAGCCAGAGGATTATCATCGATGAAATAAAGACATCATTTCCGGCGGGGTCAGCAAGAAAGACACTTGAAGACAGTGCGAATCCGGCAAGTCCGCCGATAGTTGTTCCTGCGGTGAGAATCAGAGCAAAAGTGTAGTTGATTCGTTTGTGGAATCCCATCCGCACAGCTTCGATTGTACTGAAAAGGAATAATCTGAATATTTCTGAGCCGACTGCATATATACCGGAAATTCCGGCAGTCATAAGGGCTGGAACAACTATAAATCCTCCTCCGGTACCAATTGAGGAACTCAGCATTCCGGCTACGAGACCGATTGCAGCTGAGATCAAAAATCTAGGTCCGGACCCGTCCGGCAGTATGTAAGGATTATTTGTGTTTCCAATAATATCAGGAGTTTTAAGGACTTCTTCGCAAAGCCCGGAAATAGGGATCAGCAAAGCAAGAAGGATAAAACATAAGATAAGTAGGCGTTTGTCGGAAATGTATTTCATAAGATTCCTGCCTGATCTATTTAATAATTTTGTTAACTATAAGAATAAAATAACTTTTTATCAACTGAATATAAATTTGATCTGTATATTGCTAAAAACTTGCACCGAATGTGCTTAAATAGTAGTTGAATTGCTCCGAAGTATTATAAAAAACAGATTTTTTTATATTTTATAAAGTGGAGTTTTTATGAGCAGTAAGATCGTTTCCATGCGCAATGTTTCCATTGAACTTGAACAGGGGTCAGTACTCCAATCAATTGACTGGAATATCAAACGAGGTGAGCATTGGGCCGTGCTTGGACCTAATGGTGCGGGAAAAACAACCCTGTTCAGAGTTCTTGCCGGGGCTGTTTGGCCTGATGATGACAAATCCCGCGAGTACTATTTCGACGGTAAAAAGACTTACAGTCCTATTGATGCTCAAGAACGTATATATATTGTTTCTCCCGAACAGCAGGATGTTTTTCTTAAAATGGGCTGGGATGTCAGCGGAGAAGAAGCTGTTTTAGCGGGAAAAGATAACACTCCTTTTCTTTATAGACTTGCAGACGAGTGGGAATATGAAGAAGTCAGATCTTTGATGAAAACTCTCGGCATGGAGAGCCTTGCCAAAAGAAGTATTGTTGCAATGTCTCGCGGTGAAGGAAGAAAAATTCTTATTGCCCGTGCGCTCATTGCCCGTGCAGAAGTGATTATTCTTGATGAATTTTTAGAAGGTATAGATCAGAAGTCGCGTGCTCAGTTGATTGAAGCCATTGATGCCGCCGCTGCCGCAGGAATAACAATTGTCTGCTCCGCTCACAGAGACGAAGAACTGCCTACTTGTATAAACAGAACTCTTCACTTAGCTGATGGAAAGATTGATCACTGTGAAGACGGACAGGGCAAAGGGGTTTCCTGTTTTATCGACGGAGCTCAGGAACGTATACCACCAGCCGTTAATCGTATTGAAGCCGGGAAAACACTTTTCAGATTGTGTGATGCAAGTGTGGTCTTTCTCGGTAATACAGTTCTGAAGAACGTCGACTGGGAAATGAACGGTGGACAAAACTGGGCTGTTCTCGGTGATAACGGAGCCGGAAAGTCAACTCTTTTACGTCTTCTTTACGGAGATGCCGCTGCCTATGCAGCTGAGAAACAGATGGAACGACTGCCTGAAAAGGGAGATTCCTTACGTTCTGTTCGCGGGCGGATGGGAATGGTTTCTGCTTCGCTTCAAGCTTCTTTCGGGGAAGCAGTGGGACGACCTATCCGTATACTGGATCTTGTTATTTCCGGTTTTTTTGCTTCAGTGGGACTTTTTGATGAAATAACTGATGAACTTCGTGAAAAAGCTTACGAATGGTTGAAGTTCTTCGGCCTCGAAGATCTGGCAGAACGAACTACAGTGCAGCTTTCATACGGACAATTGCGGAAAGCGTTTATCGCGCGAGCTCTGGTTTCAGAACCGGATGTATTGTTACTCGATGAACCTTTGGCCGGAGTTGATGCCGTTTCCCGTAAAGAAATATACAACTTGCTAGAATCCTTAGCTGCGGCAGGAGTGGCGATGGTTTATGTCACCCATCATAAAGAAGAGTTGATTCCGTCTATTTCACATGTTCTCGAAATTACTGACGGGAAGATTTCTTTCAACGGGGAGAAAGAGGAATATTTGCAAAACAGGTAATTTCGTAAAAATAGAATTTGTTTGTATTTTCAATAAATTAATTATTTGTACAAGTAAAAAGGGAGGAAGCCATAAGTGGTTTCCTCCCTTTCTTCTTAGGTATTTTTTAAATGCTATTTTTTTATCCATCCCCTTCCGGACATACAGCCCTCGTAAGCTCTGTTTTCCCGAGTGTACTCTTTCTGTTCCTGTTCATAGGTTTTAAGGAATCTAAGTTGGTTTCCGGGGGCAGATCCTGTTGCTTTTTTAGCTCTGTCTGTACATTCTTTGCGGTCTTTCGCAAATCTTTCACCCTGATTAACAGAAGGGTCTAAACCGGGGTTTTGATATGAAGTACAGCCTGCGAAAAGTAGTAAAAATATTAATATAAGTGGGCGCATGTCAGTTCCTTATCAGGCTGTTACAAAAAAGCCTTTGTTTTTTAAATTTTCTTTGTTGTAGGGGAAAGGTTTTCCGTCAAGTCCGAGCATTGAGCCTCCGGCTGATTCTACAATGGCCTGTCCTGCGGCGGTATCCCATTCCATAGTGGGGTTGAATCTAGGGTAAATATGTGCCTTTCCTTCAGCAACAAGGCAAAATTTAATTGCGCTTCCTGCTGGAGTCATTTTTGCAACTTTTTTTGTGCTGAGATATGTTTCCAGATCAGGAGAAGGGTGCGACCTGCTGCCTACAACAATCAAGCCTTCATTTTCATTAGCAGGTTTGGTTATAATTCGTTCTGGATCTTTATCGGTTCTGCTCACATAAGCACCGGTTTCTATACTGCCGGTATACAATGTGTCGCTGGTAGGTGCGTAAATAACGCCGAGAACGGGGCGGTTGTTACGCATTAACGCTATGCAGACGCAAAATTCACCGTTATCTTTGATGAATTCTTTTGTTCCGTCCAGCGGGTCAACCAGAAAGAATTCTTTCCATGTTTGCCTTATAGAGAAAGGAATGTCGGTTCCTTCTTCAGATAGAACGGGTATATCAGGATAAAGATTTGAAAGGGCAGCCATAATAACTTCGTTAGAGGCTAAGTCCGCTTGAGTGACGGGCGAGTCATCTTTTTTACTGGTGACTTCGAATCCCTTTTTTTTTACTTTCATTATAGCATCTCCCGCATCACGGGCGATTTGCGAGAGATTTATTATCATGTTTTTCATATAAACAAACATTATCAGCCTTTTTTAAGCATGTCATCCGCTCTTGCTGTGAATCCGCTGTAGGTTTTGACATAAATTTCATAGCGGACTAACTATAAACGATGAAAATTAATGTAACCTGCTTTGGTCACCTTGCCGTATTTCATGTCATCGGACAGTCTCTTGAAATTGAAAAGGGTACTGTTGCTGATGAATTACCCAATATTTTAGGCTTTTCTAAGAAAGATGCGGCCATGTTTTTTGTAGGTGAACGGCGGGTTGATCCTGACTATGTGATTACTAACGGAGATATTATTAAGATATTTCCTCCGATAACAGGCGGGTGAGACATGAGTTTAGAAAAAGATATTTCTGAAAAATTTAAAGGTAAATATACTGAAAAAATCTTTTCACCGGAGCATAGTGTAAAGATAGCTCCTCTTGCTGTTTCTAAATCCATATCAATAGAGCTAGGGCTTGATCAGAATTATGTTGAGTGTGTTGCCTTTAAACAGGGAGCTGTTCCGGAAAGGTACACCCGTAATCTGACAACCTTCAGTCAAAAGGAACAGGAAAAGCTTTTTGCTTCAAAGGTCGCGGTTGTCGGTCTCGGAGGACTTGGCGGTCATTTACTTGAATCTTTAGCCCGGGCCGGAGTGGGGCATATTGTTGCATGTGACGGTGATGTTTTTGAAGCATCAAATTTGAACAGGCAACTTTTAGCTACTGAGAATACTTTGGGACATTCAAAAGCTGATGCCGCTTATGAATTGATAAGAAAAGTTAATCCGGCAGTGTTTTTAGATGTTAAGTCTGAATACCTAGAAGCTGAGCAGTTTGACGGTTTCATAAAAGGTGCGGACGTAGTTGTTGATTGTCTGGGGGGATTGAAACATCGGGGTCAACTTAAAGATGCTGCTGCAAAGCTTGGAATTCCCCTTGTTACCGCAAGTGTTGCCGGTTGGGCAGGAATTGTTTCAACAGTTTATCCGGGTGATCCCTCTCCTTCAGATTTTTTCGGCAACAATAACGGCCTTGAGGAATTGCTTGGAACTCCTGTGTCTGCAATCTCAACTGCGGTAGGCGTTCAGAGTGCTGAAGTTCTTAAAATTCTCAGTGGTAAAGGGGCTGGTCTAACCGGTAAAGCTTTTATGTTTGACCTTGCCGGGTTATATTTTGATGTTGTAACCCTTTAGTTTTGGTAATGTTTCAAATTTACTTTCCTTTTTATCTTTTCTTCTAGATACCTCCTGATCATATTTACATTCTGAATATACTCTTCGTAAACCAATGTTTATTGTCATTCTTTTAGTCTTTTATACTATTTCTTTATTTGGGTAGTAATGGCATTAAATCTGAAATCATAAAATTTAAAAATTAAGTATTTTAAAGTCTTTAATATTAATTATTTGATTTATCGTGTTATTATTTATGTATATTACTTAGGTTTGTATTTTTTTAATTTTTAATTGTCTTTACTCATGCTTGTTGGAGAACTGAATTATATTAATTTTAAATGTAACTGTAAGTAAAATATGAGTTTTACATTAGTGTTTGTATGTAACTTTTTTCTTGTAAATTTTTTAATAATATAAAAATGGTTCAGCATCCGCAAATAGCTGAATCTATTGAAAATTATGCAGAAAAGGGTAGACATAATAGCGTTGTAAATATAGATCATTCTCCAAGTTAGGCACAATGCTGCATAAATATATCTGGAGATAGAATATGAATAAAGACTTTGAAGATGTTGTTACGGAGTTAAATTATATAGCGGCAGCTCTTGATTTTCTCGGAGAAGCCATAGAGTGCTATGAATCGGAAGGCAAAAAGCTAAATAAAGGAGGGGTCTCCTATATAGCCAAGGTCATCGGTCAGCGCTCTTCCAGAGTGGCTGATTTATGTTGGAACATTAAATCAAGTTATAAGAATTTGCCTGTAGCTGACAGTGCTGAATCCTGATATATTAGTTTATTATACTGTAGAATTATTAAAATCTATGGTAAATCCATAGGCAGTTAAAGACTCTTTTTACCTTTTTAGATGTCATAATTGTTTCGGAGGTATGCGGGTGAGCGTTAAAGTTCAAAATGATAAGCGAGAGGATGAATCTCCGATTATATTGGTTGTGGATGATTCCATTACTATGAGAAATTTTCTTACGAGAGTTCTTGAAGATGATTATCAGGTAGTGACCGCTGCTGACGGGCTTGAATGTGTTGATAAATATGTTGATATTCGTCCAAGTGTAATTCTGCTTGATTTACTTATGCCCAAAATGGATGGATTTGATGTAATTGAAAAGATACGTAATTCTCTCGGTGACCCTGAAGTAATTATAATTGTACTGACAGGGCAGGATGAACAGGACATCAAGGCGAAAGCTCTTAATGCCGGTGCAAATGATTATTTGACCAAGCCTTTCCATGTTGTCGAGTTAAAGGCTCGGGTCGGCGTAGCCATTAGGCAGGTCATGCTTACACGTCAATTGCAGTCTGCTAATTCCGATCTGCAAAAAGCCTATGATCTTATTGATGATGAAGTTAGCTTGGTAGCGAGACTTCAGGATAAGCTTTTACCGACTAATGTACCTTTTATTAAAGGGTTAGAGATTAAGAGTTTGTATAGGCCGTCAGGACGAGCCAGTGGTGATTATTTTGATGCGTTTGATCTTGAGGACGGTGTAATCAGAGTTATTATGGCTGATGTTTCAGGGCACGGACCTCAGGCTGCCTTTATTATGGCAATTGTCAGGACTTTGTTTAAAGCTGACGGCTCCGAGACTCGCGATCTGGCTCACAGTCTGTTTCAGATTAATACTCATCTGGTGGACTTGATCGGCAGAGACAGTTATTTTGTTACCCTTTTTGCTGCGGATATTGATTTCAATGCCGGAGTTATGAAATTTCTAAGTGCCGGGCATTGCCCTGCACTTATTATGCAGGATGGCATCATGGGGGAACCTTTAAAGGCCCATGTTCCTCCTTTAGGTTTTTTCCCGGTGGACTGCACTCTTGATGAGCGCCGATTTACCTCTTCACTGGATTTATTTCTTTTCACGGATGGGTGTTATGAATGGCGAATGGGGGATAAATTTTTCAGTCTTGAGCCGTTTATGGATATTGCCGGCAAGTTGATGCACACAGACAGCCTTAATCTTGATGCAATTGAAGACCTCTTGGAAAAAGAAACAGGAGTTCGTCCGGTCTTTGACGATGATGTTACGGCTCTTTCTATACGTTGGAAAAAGGGTGCTAGTGATTAAGTGACTAATTCTTTTTTGATCTAAGACCCCTGAGTATGTCTGTTTTATGAAATAATAAGATCAGGATAAAGGCTATTCCCAAAAGGATAACAGTTGCAGGGGTTGTCCATCCGGGTGAAGTTTTTTCCAGCGTGAGCCATTTATGAATAATTCTTTCCTTTTTTATTTTAGGAATTGAATTTATTCCGGCTACGATAGGTTTAAGCTTATCCATATGTTTTTTGCTTACAGCCGGGCGTATTGATTTTGTGAAAAGGTCATAATAGCAGAAATTATTTTCTGCTCCCAGCTTGTTAAGATTATACATGGCGACTGGAAAATCTGCGATAAATGCTTGAATCCGGTCTTTGGTTGCTGCATGAGTCATAAATGACGAGTGATACGTATGGGAAATTATCCTCCATAAATTTCTTTGAAAAACCTTCTTTTATTACCCCGCAGTTCAAGTTATCAAGATTGTCGATTTTGAAGTCGGTAAGTTTTTTTGAGACGAATAATCCTCCGCTAAAATTAAAGAATTTATCGCTGAAGTGCAGCTTTTCTGCCCGTTCTTTTGTGTAGAAGAGCCCTCCATGTACATCAGTATCTCCATTTGTCACTGAAGTGAGAGCTTGATTCCAGTTGCTAAGTTTAAAAACAACATCAATTCCAGTTTCTTCAGACCATAGTTTCCATATATCTATGATTATTCCTTGAGGGTTTCCTTTTTCATCGAGAAAAGAAAGTGGAGGCATTGAGGCAGAATGGGAGATTGTAAGCTGGGCTGCTGAGGCGAGCAGAGCGTTTTGCGGTATAAAAAATAGTGTAGCAATTATGAGAAATGTTATTTTAGAATGAATATTCACAGCTCTCAACCTCTGTTTAAGGTAGAATAGTCGTTAATCGCAAAGAATAAAAAAAAGACATCCCAATGTAGTCTTAATTTAAAAGTTATGATCAGTTAAATTTCCGTATAAAGCTATTATTATTCTTATATATAAGGTTCGGGGGATAAACAAGCTTTTCAGGTGAAAATATATAATATATTATAAGTGAATAGTAGGACTGTAGTGTCTTTTTTGAGATTAAGGCGGAAAGGGTAAAATTAAGCGAGGCAGAGTGAAAATCGTAAGTGAAGAGTTTAGTTCTATTTATTTAGCCTGACCGGCAGCATTCAAAGTAAGAAGAGCATTAAAGCTTTCTTCAAGAGTTTGTTTCTCGCTAACCAACTGCTGTAAAAACAGGTTTATAGCCGGAACCATTTTAATGGCTGTATCAATTTCTGGATTTGCTCCGGTTTGATAGGCTCCGATATTAACCATGTCTTCAACTTTGTTGAAGGTCGCAAGTTGTCTGAGAACTTGCCTACCGGCAGTAATCACGTCGTTTTGAGTAATATCGCCTCTTACTCGACTTACACTCTTTAATACATCGATGCATGGATAGTGGCCCTGATCGGCCAGTTCACGAGTGAGAACTATGTGTCCGTCAAGAATTGAGCGGGTTGCATCTGCGATAGGTTCCGTGAAATCGTCTCCGTCGACAAGAACAGTATAAATACCTGTTATGGAGCCAAGCTGGCTTTTACCTGCTCTTTCAAGAAGTTTTGGGAGCTGTGCAAAAACTGAAGGAGTGTATCCTCCGCGGGTAGGCGGTTCGCCTGCGGCAAGTCCCACTTCACGTCCAGCCATTGCGAAACGTGTTACAGAATCCATCATCAGGATGACATCATTTTGTTTATCCCGGAAATATTCAGCTATAGCGGTGGCAGTGTAGGCCGCTCTCATGCGTAACAGGGGACTTTTGTCAGATGTAGCGATAACAAGGACTGAGCGGGCCATGCCTTCAGGGCCTAGGTCCCGTTCCATGAATTCCACAACTTCTCGACCACGTTCGCCGACAAGAGCTATGACATTGATGTCTGCCACAGTGTATCTTGCGATCATGCCGAGCAGTGTCGATTTTCCGACACCTGAACCTGCCATGATGCCGACTCGTTGACCTTTTCCGAGTGTCAGCAAGCTGTTTATAGCTTTGACACCGACATCAAGAGGTTCATTGATGCGCGGTCGTTCAAGGGGATTAGGTGGATCACGGTGAAGAGGATTAAAGCTTTCGGGGATAATAGGTCCTTTCCCGTCAATCGGCTGTCCGAATGCGTCAACGGCTCTTCCCAGCAGATTCATCCCGACAGGAATGTGAGGCGGAGCACTTGCGCTTTTGATGAGACATCCCGGGCCGATTCCATGAAGTTCTCCGTAGGGCATGAACAAACAAGCTCCGTCACGAAACCCTACAACTTCAGCAGGAATTGGTTCTACAGAATCTTCTCCAGGCATAAGGTGGCACACTGAACCAAGAGGAGCCTTGATTCCTTTACCTTCTGCAATTAGACCGACAATCTTGGTTATTTTGCCGTAAGTGCGGCAAGGGTCAATGGATGAGAGCAGCTCGGTGCAACCTTTCATGTCAGCCATTGTTCTCTCCGGCTGTTGCGGCAAGTTGTTCCAGTATTTCCTGTACGCCATCCCAGCGGGAAGTGATCGTGTTATCGATCATGGCATCTTCGGCTTCAAGGATAACTCCGCCGTTGTCAATTGCAGGGTCTGCTTTGGTCCGCCACTTAGCAAGGCCTGGGTAATCAGCCTGAGCCTGCTCCAGAAGCTGAGCTATAAGTTGCTGATCCGCAGGTGAAACTTTTACCGTGAGCATGGTTTGCGAATCAATATGAGATAGAGCTTCATCCAGAAGCGAGGCGAGAATTTCCTGCCTGCGTTCTTCCATTTCCACTCCTAGTGTTTTTTCTATAACCATCATAACCAGAGAGATTACATCAGCGGATTGAGTTGCAATTACAGCCTGTGACTGCTCTTGAATTGCGGCCAAAGTCTGCCCTAGTTTCTGGCTGAAACCGATCATGTGTTTTTCAGCTTCCGTTGCAGCCTGAGTTTTTCCTTCGGCATATCCTTCAATCTTGGCATCGGCTTTAAGTTGTTCAGCTTCAGCCATGGCTTTAGTTATGAGACCTTTAGCCATGTCCTGAGCTTTTGCTTTAACCCTTTCAAAATATTCCAGATCGGTGTCTTTATCCCACGTAGGCTTCTTTTTACCTTCCATATCCTGAATAGTCATTTCCTGGGCATTGTTATTCGAATCAAGGCCCATGATGACTCTACCGGTGTAGAATTTATTTTCAGCTTCGGTGTTAGACAAAGACATCTCCGGATCCTCTGCTTATCATTATGCGTCCTTCGTCTTCTAAACGACGGATGCTTTTGACGATATTCTGTTGTGCTGATTCTACATCTGAGAGCTTTACCGGCCCCATGATTTCGAGATCTTCACGGATCATGTTGGAAGCACGTTCAGACATATTCTTGAAGATAAGTTCCTGAAGATCATCAGAAGCACCTTTGAGTGCTGTGGTGAGTTCTTCGTTGGAAACTTCCTTGAGAAGTTCGCGGATTGCTCTGTCGTCGAGTCCCTTGATGTCTTCGAAAACGAACATAAGGTTTCGAATTTCTTCTGCCATCTGTGTGGATTCTTCTTCGATTTCCGAAAGAACTTCTTCTTCTGTTGCACGGTCTACGGCGTTGAGAATTTCTGCTACAGCAGGGATTCCTCCCACCTTTTTACCTTCTTTACCACCCATGGCTATGAGCTGACTTTGAAGAACTCTATCAACTTCCATGAGCATTTCTTCTGCAACGGCTTCAAGTTTAGCAAGTCTCATGAGGACTTCGGCTCTGACACCTCCCGGCAGACTGGAAACTAAATCCGCTGCTTTTTCGGGGTGTAGATGTCCAATAATTAAAGCTAGTGTCTGAGGATGTTCATTCCTGAGAATCTGAGCAAGAATTTTCGGACTTACATTTTGTAATTCCTGGAATGGAGCTGGACCGCTTTCGAGGTCGAGCTTATCCAGAATGTATTTAGCGGTTTCTTCATCAAGAGATTTGCTGAGAAGTCTTCTGACCTGATCAGCTCCACCCATAAGAAGTTCTGCGCCGTAAGCCAGAGTTTCATTGAACTCTTTTAGTACTTCAAGGACTTGTTCCTTGGGGACTGAGTCCATATCAAGCATAGCTCTTGAAACTTCGGCTATTTCCATGCGGTTCATGCGCTTGAATGACTCAGCCGTAAACTTATCCCCGAGGGCAAGAAGTACTATGGCTGTTTTTTGATTCCCAGTGAATGGGGTCGACAATTTATGCTGCCTCCTGCTTCAACCAGGTCTTCAGAACCTGCACCGCCTGATCCATATTCTTTTCTGAAAGTTGCAGAGCCTGAGCCTTGGCGTTCTCCAGCTTACGTGCCGTATCTAGAGCCTCTTCGTCAAGGTCACTTTCATCAAGAGACAGTCTTTCTACACCTTCAGGAAGTCCTGCCATCTCATCAATGTCTTCTTCAGCGATGCGCGGTTTGATGAGAGCCATTACTACCGGGCGTACTACAAGGATCAGGAAGAGGAAGATGAGAAGCCCGTTAAGGAAAGGCTTTCCGAGTCTTTGAGCGTATTCAAGCATGGTGCGCATGAGTCCTTCGTCGCCGAAAGCATCCTGCATACCGAAGGTCATATTCGACACTTCAAGAGCATCTCCGCGGGTGGAATCGTAACCAACCGCCGAGCGAACTAATTCTCTGATGCGTTCCATTTCTTCTTCGGAACGCGGGATATATGTCATTTCACCTGTCTCAGCATTTTTCTCGTATGTGCCGTCGACTACGACTGCAACACTCAATCTTTTGAGTTCACCGACCGGGACAATTATCTGCTGTTCTTCTTTATTTATTTCATAGTTGGTTGTTTTGGTCTCACGGTTTGATTCCTGAGTTGTGGCTGTTCCAGTGAAACCGTCACCTCTGAAATTTGCTTCCGGGACTCCGCCGTCAACGTTGGCAGTACCCTTAGTGGTTTCTCCGCTTGACTGTTCACTGCGGGCAACCTGACTGTCAGGGTCAAATGCTTCTGTCTTGATAGTACGCTGTCTGAAATCGAGTTCTGCGTTAACTTTGGCGATAACTTTTTCTGTACCGACTATCGGCATAAGCAACCGCTGAATGCGTTGCTCTATTTTACTTTCCATTTCAGCTTTATACTGAAGCTGGCTGGAACTGACATTTAAGCCCAGTCCGCCGTCTTCTTCAGGCTGATACAGAACTTGCCCACGCATATCCGTAATAGTGACATGTTGGCCCTTGAGCCCTTCAACAGACATGACAACCAGATTAAGGACACCCTTGATCTGCTTTTCAGAAAGCTTTTCGCCATCCTTGAGCTTCAAGACAACTGAAGCTGATGGTTCAGCCTGTTCTTCAATAAATAGAGATTTAGCGGGAAGTACAAGATGAACTCTGGCTCTTTCTACCTGAGGAAATTCGCTGATTGTTCTTGCAAGTTCACCTTGAAGAGCGCGCTGATAGTTGATGCGCTGGATGAAGTCAGTTTGACCGATCTGCACTTCATCGAAAATTTCATAACCGATTCCCTGTCCGTGCATGGCTCCTTCACCTGCAATCTTGAGGCGCAGGTCATACACTCTGTCTGCAGGAACCAGAATTGTGGCACCGTTGTCCTCAATTTTGTAAGGTTCTTTAGTAGACTGCAAAATGCCTACAACGCGGGAAGCATCTTCAGTATAGAGTTTGGTGTAAAGGACTTTATAGTCTGTCTGGTTGAGCCAGAAGACCATAAGAAGGAAAGCAATTACAACAGAGGCAGCCAAACCTCCGATGAGAATCCGTTGGGATACTGTACGGTCGGACCAAAAATTTGTAAATTTAGCTAAGTACTCATTGAGGAAGTTGGGCATAATCAAACTCCTGACGATTTTTCTGAGAGAAAAGCAATAAGTGGTCCGACTTTATTAATCGTATATATTATAGTAAGTTATAAATTGCTTTTAGGCATATGCAGGAGGCCCTGCCAAAATAATGTCTAGAAAGGCATTTTGAGGACTTCCTGATAAGCCGTCATCACTTTGCTGCGGACAGTGCTGGTCATACTCATAGCCAATCCGGCTTTCTGGAGTGATATCATCAGTTCGTGAACATTCTGATTTTTTCCTGAAGCAAAATCTTCGATCATAGATTTCTTTTGAGTCTGCAGGTCATTAACAGAAGTCAAAGAGGTTTTAAGCGTTTCGGTGAAGGAGTTTTCTTCAGGTTTGCCAAGCTTCATGACCGAGTCGAACTTTTTATCAAATTTGTTCTGGGTCTGAAGTGCGTTGGAGTAAGCTTGCATTGCTACGTTTTTAATGGACATTTTCTCTCTCCTTGATTTCCGAAATTCTATCTGCTGCGTTCTGTCTTTGACGGCTGTTAAGGTTTATCAGCCCTGACCAATTCTAAGAGCGCGGTTGAACATTTTTTTGGCAGCGTCTACGGACTGTGCGTTAGCTTCGTACGATCTGCTGACTGTGATCATGTTAACCATTTCTTCCACCACGTTGATGTCAGGGTATCTGACTATGCCCTTGGCATCGGCATCCGGGTGGTTAGGTTCAAATACTTCTTTAAATGGGCGGGTGTCGGAGACGATACCTCTGACTGTTACGCCGCGTAGCTGCTGATTCATTTCACTGTTCATTGCTGTGTCAAAAGGAGAGAGCAGGGGAGTGGATTCCATGGCAACACTTTTACGGCGGTAAGGTCCGCCATCTGCGGTGCGCGTTGTTCTGGAGTTCGCCATATTCATTGATACGACGTTAAGATACTCTCTCTGCGCCTTGAGCCCGGAGGCTCCCAATTCAAGTGCTGTCATGAAGTTCATTATCTAGCTCCGTCCTGAATGATTTTTTGCATTCCCTGAAAACTTTTACTGACTATCTGAGTCAAGGCATTGTAGGCTAAAGTATTTTTGGCCATGGTTACCATTTCTTTATCAATGTCTACGGGATTTTCACCGTGGATAACTCTGGGTTCAAAATTTGAAAGAGTTCTGCCGCTGAATTTGTTCGCATCAAAAGTGGCAGGAATATGCATTTTACTGGTTTTGGTCATTTTGCCTCTGGCGTCTTTACCGATAGCTTTTTGGAGGCTGTCTTCAAATTCCAGTGTCTTCGCTTTGTAACCAGGGGTGTTAACGTTTGCGAGGTTGGATGCGACAAGATTTTGACGCTGGAGTCTTAAGTCCAAAACCTTACCTGTCAAAGCTACGTTACCTTCGAAAAGTCCTTTCATTTCTCAATCCTCCTGCAAAAATTTCCTGTTCTTCCATGATGCGGAAGCCACTTGGGGTAGTAAGTGATTATTGAATAGCAAGACTTGTTCCAAGTTTGTAAGAGTCTGTTGTTTAAGCTTATTTTGTGAAAAGAAGCGTTGCTGTAATAGATGTGCGTCGTAAAACGGGCGGTCTTTAAAAACCTATATATAATGAAGGAGGTGGTAGTTTTTGTCTTGGCATAGCAGTTGCATTATTTTTAGCAGGCCAATAATGGTCGAAAAAAATGCCACCTATTTATTAAAGGCGGTAAATATTTTCGGAGGGGATTATGAGTCATTTAGATTATGAAATTAACAAGGAACTCGGTGAGTGTTATCTGTTTATGGGTGAACTGGATAAAGCTGAAGATTACTACAAGAAGGCTGCCGGATCTAACGGTGTGCATCCCGATCCTTATATCGGGCTTGCTACCATCGCGATTCAACGCGGTGAGTATGATTCTGCCATGGCTCTTTACAAGAAGGCACATTCTGTAGAAGTTACTGATAAGAGCTTCGCAGGAATGGGACTCATTCTGATGGAAACCGCCAAAAAGAATGAAGCCTTTGAAAGTTTTTCCGATGCCTTGAAGATTAATCCGAGCAACATGGTTGCACTTTTCGGTATAATCAGAATCGGACACGAAGCTGAAATTGTTGATCAGGCAGTTCCATTTTTGGAAAATTTCCTAGCCATTGAACCTGAAAAGCACGAAGTCCGTTATTCTTTAGCCGGTTGTTTCATTTGCATGGACAAGAAAGCTGAAGCTGTAGAACAACTCGAAATGATCCTTGAAATGGATCCCGCAAATGCTGCGGCAAAGGAACTGCTCGAGCAGATTTAAGCTCCGCGGAACCTTTATATAAAGTCGACTCCCCTCCAGGTTGGTCCCGTCCTTTAATTAATGTTAATTAAAGGACGGGGGCCGATACTGGCAAAATGTAAGAGCGGGAGCTTGCCTTTGGCGGATAATTCCGGCACAACTCCACAAAAACAATAGTGGGAGAAGTGTTATGGATATGTTGCCTATAAAGCGCGGTGTTCTCAGTGTTACTGATAAATCCGGACTCGCTGCATTTGCGTCTGATTTGGCTGGTTTCGGTGTAGAACTTATAAGCACCGGTGGAACCAGAAAAGCTCTTAAAGATGCAGGTCTTACTGTTAAGTCAGTAAGCGACGTTACCGGTTTCCCTGAAATAATGGGCGGACGTGTCAAAACTTTGCACCCTAATGTGCATGGTGGAGTGCTCGCGGATAAGGATAACCCTGAACACATGTCGACTCTTGATGAACATGGAATCAAGACGATCGATATGGTTTGTGTAAACTTGTATAATTTTGCCAAGGCTGTCAGCGAAGGGCAGGATCTCAGGAGCGCTGTTGAGCAAATCGACATCGGTGGTCCTACTATGCTTCGTGCTGCCGCAAAGAATTTTCATTCCGTTCTGGTTGTCCCCAGTCCTGTACATTATCCCCGTATTCTGAAAGAAATGAAGAATAATGACGGCAAGATCTCTCTAGCACTTAGAAAAGAACTTGCCGCAGAAACTTTTGCGCTTGTTTCAGAGTACGATTCCATGATAGCCAAGTATTTGGCAGAACACGACGCGTAAATATTTAAGCGGGACGACAGATTTCTGACGTTCCGCTTTCACTGTTCAAATATCCTGCGGGATAAAGGAAGATGCAGCCATCGCTCTGAAAGTAAAAGGAAATACGCAAGGGCTTAAGCCCAGAGAAATCAAACGGATCAACCGTCTTGCGGAGCGCAGTTATAGCGATCCGTGCGGATATTCTAATGAACAGGCCCGTGAGCTTTCAATTCTCAGTAATGAGATAGGAAGGCAGATCGGTTTGCTTGTAAATCGACAGGGCCGTCCTGAGATGATTCTTGTCGGCGATCCCACATCGATTTATATTCCTGAATTGCCCAGAGCCCGACAGTCTGAAGGACGGTTGCGAGGACTCAGGCTGCTGCATACTCATATTTCAGGGGAAAATCTTTCAGAAGAAGATCTTATGGATATGGTTTTCCTGCGGCTGGACAATGTGACAGTCATCGTTTCCGATTCTCATGGTGATCCTGAGTTTGTTCAATATGGCTACCTTCTCCCTCCGGGGTCAGGAGAAAAAGCATATGAGCAGTTACCTCCGGTTCGCTGGGACACTTCGGACATGGATCTGCCGGCACAAGTCAAAGCTCTTGAAGAAGAATTTAGCCGCGCGGATAAAACCAGAGATATGGCGGATAAGCGTGAACGGGCGATTGTGGTCAGCGTATCTCAGGATTCTAAGACGATTCAGGATCGTTCTCTCGATGAGTTGGTGGATCTTGCTGATACTGCAGGTCTCAAAGTCGAAGGGCGGATGATTCAGCGGATTCGTCAGATTAATCCCAAATTTATTATGGGTAAGGGAAAGCTTGCAGAGCTTGAAATTCTGGCATTGCAGGCGGATGCAGAAGTTGTTCTGTTTGATCAGGAAATTTCTGCTGCTCAGATGCGAAACCTTGCTACTATCACCGAACGTAAAGTTCTGGACCGCACACAGCTGATTCTTGATATTTTTGCTCAGCATGCCACAACAAAAGCCGGCAGGCTGCAAGTTGAAATGGCGCAGCTCAAGTATATGATGCCCCGTCTTGTCGGAAAGAATGATGCCATGTCACGTTTGATGGGTGGTATCGGCGGTCGAGGTCCGGGTGAAACTAAGCTGGAAATTGACCGCAGACGAGTTAAAGATAAACTAACTAAGCTTGGCAATGAGCTGAAAAAAGTTAGCAAACAGAGGGGCTTTACACGGGATCGTCGCGCTCGGGCCGGTGTTCCGGTTGTTTCTCTTGTCGGTTATACAAATGCCGGAAAATCCACCTTGCTCAATACTTTGACAAACAGTGTGGTACTTGCTGAAGATAAGCTTTTTGCAACTCTTGATCCGACCAGCAGGCGCATTCGCTTTCCTAATGATCAGGAACTAATTCTTACTGACACTGTCGGTTTCATTCGTCAGTTACCTAAGGAATTGAAAGAAGCTTTCAGGGCTACTCTTGAAGAACTTGAGGCCGCAGATATTATGGTACATGTTGCTGATGTATCTCATCCTGAAGTGGAAGAGCAGATCGAAGCGGTTGAAAAGATTATTGAAGAAATGGAAATGAATGAGGTTCCCATAATTCTTGTTTTAAATAAATGGGATAGGATAAATGAAGATCAACGTGAAATGATGCAGAATTATTTTCCTCAAGGAATTCCAGCAAGCGCGCGGGACCGTAAGTCTTTAAGGCCCTTGGTTGAACTTATTCTTGAGAAGCTTGGAAAACTGTCAAAAAAAGTTAGATAGATTCTTTACTGACAGTTTGCTGATATTTTATTTATAGTTGGTAAAGGCCCATCACGGAATTTCCGTGGTGGGCCTTTTTATTTTTATATGATATAATTATAGAACTCGTTGAGATGTTTTTGACCGGGAGTGCTAAAACATTGTTGCAAGTGTTATATGAATTTTGCTAAAGCTATCTGGTTCCTGATGGAATATAAAAAAATATCGAGGGCCGTAAAGGCTGTGTGATGGAGGAAGCTGTGGCTAAAGAAGAAGCCATTGAGGTTGAAGGTCTAGTGCAGGAAGCTCTGCCTAACGCCATGTTCCGTGTTGAACTTGAGAACGGGCATATTATTCTTGGGCATATCTCGGGCAAATTACGTAAATATTATATTCGCATTCTTCCGGGAGACAGGGTCAAAGTTGAACTTTCCCCTTATGATTTAACTCGCGGACGTATAACTTTCCGAATACGATAAGTTTTTGATTATCATTTTGATCATTTTTCTAAATCCTGAGTATAGGGAGTAATATGAGCTCGAAAGGCGTTGTCAGCTGGTTTAACGAGCAAAAAGGGTTCGGTTTCATTACAGATGAAACCGGTCAGGATATATACGTACATTACTCCGAAGTTATTCGTGATGGGTTCAAAACTCTTGAGGTAGGAGAAAAAGTTGTTTTTGAGCTGGTTGATGAGAGTCTCGCCCCGAAAGCTGTATCTGTAAGGGTTATAAATTATTAGATTAAAATGCGCAAGGCCCGTTTGTTGTTACAACAGACGGGCCTTGCCTTTTTTATAAATTATGAGCTGGTTATCTTTGGCCTGCTTCATTTTTTGTAGGCTCCAGAACCGCGTCGATATTTATTTGGCGCGATGATAGTTTTCCTTCTATGATCTCATGTCTTGTCATCTGCCAATCCACATGATCGATAAAATCAACTTTTGCCCATGCTGTTTTGGGAAGTCTTTTGACCAGTTCCTCTAAAAAATCATCAATATCGATATAATGGCCTTCATAGTCTACACTTAACAGCTCATCTTTATATACGATTTTATTAAATGGAATCTCATCTTTCATTTCATCAAAATCTTTTTGTGAAAGCCCGTGGACATCTCCGTAGACTCTAACATCATCCATCATATAAGCTCCCGAATTTTTATTGCTAAGATTGAAATTGTGATTGTAAAAATTTTCATTTGGTCAGATCGGAATATTACGTGAGTTATAATTAAGGTCTGACTCCCTCAATGAGCTTAATAGCCTTGGCCGGGAGCAGGTGGAGATCTGGTTTTGATACTTGCTCGTTGGCTCCTACTGATTCGCCTTTGTGCTTAAGTTCCTTGGTAATGATCGAGGAATATAAAATAACGGGAGTATCTTTAAAATCTTCATCTTTTCTAATCCATTTAGTAAGGCTGAAGCCGTCCATTCGGGGCATTTCAATGTCTGAGATTATAATTTCGACGTAATCTTTTACAGGGCGTTTTTCCTGCTGAGCCATTTCTTTAATTTTTATAAGAGTGTTCAGGGCTTCTTCACCGTTCTGTACGATCGTATGTCTGAAATTCGCTGAAGTAAGAATTTTTTCCAACATTGCCCGAATAGTCGGTGAATCATCACAAACCAGTGCCGTATAAGCTTCAGAAGCAACAGCAGATGGTTCCGACAGATTGCCTCCGAGAGTTGGATCAAGGTCTGCTAAAATGCTTTCCAGATCTAAGAGTTGGATGAATCTGTCTTCGCGTTCTACTATTCCGATAATGCAACTATCCTTAAAACTGCTCATAAATTTGTCAGGAGAAAGCACTTGCTGCCAGCCGACCCGGTGAATTTCGGTAACTCCGCTTACCTGAAAACCGGAAACAGTCTGGCTGAATTCTGTTACGATAACAATATCATATTTTTGGTTATTTCTTTCAAGTCCCAGCCAGACGGCAAGATCAAGCACTGGTAATATATGATTTCTCAGTGGGATGGTCCCCATGAAACAGGGGTGCTCAGCTGATTCCGGATGTTCAAGATTAGGGCTTTCAATGACCTGCATTACCTTGGCAACGTTAACGCCGAAATGACATCTTTCTGCCGGACCTGCATCAGATGCTGGTATATCAATATAGAACTCTAATATCTCAAGTTCATTCGTTCCGGTTTCCAGTAAAATATCAGTTTTTGCCATTACAAAGGCTCCAGCTTTTTAAGTGTGATCTGAAATATGCTAAATAATAAATATATTAAGCATCTCATTACGCTAAATTACATGAATAGAGTAGACAGGTCTATAAAATTTGAAATAAAGGTGGTAATGATGTTAAGAATAAATTCTTTACAAATTCAAATTATTGAGTTTATTTTAACTCATAAGGAAGGGCGTAAAAAATATGTATAAAATTTTGATAGCTGAAGATGATAGAATATCACAAAAACTTGCAGCCAGATTTGTTGAAGATATGGGGCACATTCCATTCGTCAGCCCGCATGGCAAACATGCTTATGAAGCTTTAAAAGCTGAAAATAATTTTGATATGTTGATCACAGATATTATGATGCCTGAGATGGATGGCCGGCAGCTCGTTCAAACGCTCCGGGGAGATTCTCAGTTTATGGAATTGCCGATAGTGATTATGTCAGCGGTTGTCGGGGTTTCAGATATCTCAAATCTGCTTGCTCTCGGCGCTACATACTTTTTAACAAAGCCGATTGATAAAGCTGAATTTGAAGAAGTTGTTAATCGCTGCCTCCGATAGCTGTCTATTTTTGTATGTTTTTGAAATTTTTAGGTTTTAAGTACTTTTTTAAACGGATTCCGATACTCAATCGGGGTCCGTTTTTTTATTCATGAAATTATCATAGCTTTACGGGGTTGTTACGAATCGTGATTGGGTATAATGAACCCGTAAGCTTTTTTAAAAACTAAGGTTATATTTTAATTATGTTTAATAATAGCTTTGGTGGCAAAGGGGCAGATCTATTTTAAATATACGGGGTTATTTTGACCAAATGGCCTTTTTTGTCTTGAAGTTGTGATCTTAGAGCCTGAAAACGTTAATATGGGGGGTGTGCCTTGTCCCTGAAAGTTTTAGAGCAATTTAAAAATCCTGAACTCTGTAAAAAATTGCTTGATTGCTTGAACAAAGAAATCGAGAAAGAAATACGGTTCATGGAAGTCTGCGGAACTCACACTGTTGCGATTTTTCGTAGTGGGTTACATTCTGTTTTACCTGAAAAGGTGATTCATTTGAGTGGCCCGGGGTGTCCTGTGTGCGTAACTCATGAGTCCGAAGTTAATGCCTTTTTAGACCTTGCCGGCAAAGACGGTGTTATTATTGCCACCTTCGGAGATTTGATAAAGGTGCCGGGTAAAAAAGGGCATTGTCTTAAAAATGCTCAGGCGGACGGTGCAAGGGTGGAAATTATCTACTCTCCTTTTGACGCCCTCGAAATTGCACGCAAAAATCCTAATGATACGGTTGTTTTTCTGGGAGTAGGTTTTGAAACAACAGCTCCGGCCATAGCCGCAACGGTTATGATGGCAAAAGAGCAGAAGATTGATAATTTCAAGGTTCTGTCTTTTCATAAGCTTGTTCCGCCTGCTCTTGATGTTTTGATATCCGATCCTGAAACAATGATTGATGGTTTTCTTTTGCCCGGTCATGTTTCAACCGTTATCGGTATCCATCCCTACGATTTTATCGGCGCTAAATATGGTACACCTGCGGTAGTTACCGGGTTTGAACCGGTCGACATTCTACAAGCTCTGTTGCAGATGGTCCGGTCTATGAAAGAAGAGCATCCTAAGGTTATCAATCAGTACCAGCGTGGTGTGTCTGAATACGGTAATCCTAAGGCTGTCGAAGTCATGTATCAGGTTTTCGAATCTTCAGATGCGCTGTGGCGCGGGATAGGTTTGATCCCGAATAGCGGACTCGAGTTTTCAGATAAATATGAAAGTTTTGATGCTAAAAAAGTTTTTGACCTTAAAATCGGGGAGTGTCCTTCTTTGCCGGGTTGTAAATGCGGAGATGTTTTGAAAGGGAAAATGACTCCTGAGAAATGTCCTCTGTTTGGGAAAGCCTGTACCCCGGCATCTCCTGTAGGTCCTTGTATGGTTTCAACCGAAGGCAGTTGCGCCGCATACTTCAAATATAAAGTAGATTAATATGTCCTCAGATAAAGTTTTACTTGATTACGGTTCTGGCGGAAGAGCTTCCCAGAGACTTATTTCGGAACTCTTTATTAAGCATTTTGCTAATCCTGAGCTTGAAAGACTCAATGATGCTGCCGCATTTAATATAGACGGCAAAATTTCCATGAGTACTGACAGCTTTACGGTTGACCCTATTTTCTTCCCCGGTGGAGATATCGGTTCTCTGGCTGTCCACGGCACAGTCAATGATGTTGCCATGCTCGGTGCTATTCCTAAGTATCTGACTTGTGCTTATATCATCGAAGAAGGCTTTCCTATGGCTGACCTTGAAAAGGTTGTTATTTCCATGAGTGAAGCTGTCAAAGATGCCGGAGTGGCAATCGTTACCGGAGATACTAAGGTTGTTCCGAAAGGCGCTATTGATAAAATTTTTATCAATACAACAGGAGTAGGTCAGATTGTGGCTGATCCTATGCCTAGCGGAGACAGAGCTACTGTCGGTGATGCTGTTTTAATCAGCGGAACAATGGGTGATCACGGCTTGACTGTTCTTGGAACGCGCGGAGGAATTTCTCTTGAATCAAACGTTATGAGTGACAGTGCGGCTTTGAATCATCTTTTGGTTAAGCTGGTGCAAGAAATTCCTGACGTTCATGTTTTTCGCGATCCTACTCGCGGCGGGCTTGCCACAACTTTGAACGAGATTACGACTGCTTCAAATGTATGTTGTGAACTTGAAGAGTCCTCCATTCCGGTTAAACCGGAAGTTGTCGGAGGCTGTTCTATCCTTGGACTTGATCCTCTTTATCTCGCGAATGAGGGTAAATTCTTATGTATTCTGCCTCAGAAATACGCAGAACAGGCTCTTGAGATTATGCGTGCGGATAAACATGGAAAGGATGCTTGTCAGATTGGAAATATTACCGATGCAAATCCTGGAAAAGTTATCCTCGTAACTCCGCTTGGAGGAAGACGTCTTTTGAATATGCTCGAAGGTGAGCAGCTACCTAGAATTTGTTAATGTTCTAAGTTGATATACACGTGATGCGAGAGCTCCGTTTCTGAAAAGAAGCGGAGCTCTTTTTTGTGGTGGAGAAAATGGTGAAACATAAAGGAAAACATGTTAGGAATTAAATAAGAAAGGAGTATGCCGTGGAAAATTTTTCTAACGAATGCCAAACTGCTGTAGGTCAAATATTAGAAGGTAAAGGTGTTGAGGTCTTTTATCAGCCGGTGCTTTCCCTTGAGTCAAAAGGAGTTATCGGTTTTGAAGCCTTTTCCCGTGGTGTCGATGAGCTTGGAAAGACAATAGTTGAACCTGCTTGCCTGTTTAGCTCCTCGTTACCTCCGGATACGCAATTTAAGGTTGAAATGCTTTGTCTTAATAAGAGTTTGGACTCGTTTCGGGATATTCACCGTAAATATAAAAATATGATTTTGTTTTTGAACGTAAACAGCAATGTTTATAATTTGCCTGAGAATGGAAAGCTTTCTCCGTTTAAGGCTGTAGAGTCCTTTAAGTTTAACCCCCGTACAATCGCGTTTGAATTTGAGGTTTCTCAACTTGAAAAAAAGATACCACTTCGTTTGATAAAATCTTTGCAGGAAAATGGGTACAGAATTTCGTTGGATAATACCCGGGTAAGTTTGGCTGGATTAGAAGTTGTTTTTAAGATTCGCCCTGATTTTGTTAAGCTTGACCGTTTCTTTTTTAAAGGACTTGATAAATCGAACTACAAAAAAGATATGGTTAAGGCTGCAGCATTCACTTTTAAACTTGCCGGGGCAATGCCTATTGCCAAAGGGGTTGAAACAGAAGGAGAAGCCCTTGCACTTGCTGAAGCAGGTTTTTATATTCAACAGGGTTTTTTTTATACCAATGAGGAGGAAGGTGAAAGCAGCACATCCACTTTTGGTGAGAAAATGGCGAATCTCGGTGCTGACTTTAGAGGTGTAAAAATATTAAAATTTGATGAGTCACGTGAAGTGTTTGCTCATTATCATCTTGTTTTAAAGAGTACTGTGTTGAAATTGCAACAGGAAGAGTTTGCGGGGGTGAATGATGTTCTTAAAGAGTTGATAAAAAAAGAGCATGGTATTGTTTCGGTTTTTGTTTTGGATGCATCTGGTAAGCAGGTTTCGCAGCGTTTTGTGGGTAAATCTGGAGATGTTATCGGAAAGAGTGTCGAAGTATCACTTACAGGTAGAGATCATAGCCATGAAGATTATTTTATTTACTTAAATTCAGGGCTTGAGAAAGTTGCGGGAAGGCTGCGGCGTTCTGCTTTTTGCAGGGAAGACTCAAGATATATTGCAAGTTTTTTTTACAGACAGGAAACTCGAAGAGGATTAATTCTGGTTCTTGAATATTTAGATAAGTCTCAGAAACCGGAGCAGAAACCGGAATCGCAGAAGGAACAAGAACAGAAAAAGGAACCTAAGCAGGAATCAGTGCCTGAACAAGAACAGGGATTGGAGCCGCCGCAGGAGTTAGTTTCTGAAAAGGAACAGGATCAAAAACCGGAGCAGAAACAGAAACCGGAATAGAGTTAGTCTCTGGCGGAAAGAGACAGAATTCTGTTTCTTTGCCTCCTTTCACGAAATATTTTGAAGGCCTCGATCGATTTAATAATTCCGATGACTTTGTTCTGACTGTCTGTAACCGGGAGAAAAGAGACTCCTGTCCGTTCGAAAAGCATTAATGCTTCTTTCAGATTAGAATCCAGCGGAACTGAAACAATGGTTCTGTTCATGAGAGAATCGACAATTGCAGGAAGTTCTTTCAGGTAGTCTGGATCCTTGAAGTAGGCGCGCATGTCTCGCAGCGTTAAAATCCCTTCTAAGGTCTCCTCCTTGTTTATTACCGGAAAGTGCGGAAAAGGGGAACTCAGGACCATTTCCATTGCTTTGTGCAGGGAATCTGACGAATTGAGTGTGTCGAAATCTGTTTCCATCACTTCTGCTACAGCGACATTCACCAGCACAGACTCATCGTGCCCTCTGATTATATTTACACCTTGGCGCAGTAATTTGGATTCGTAAATTGAGTACCCGTTGAGAAGTCTGACTACGAGTGTACTGGTGATGCAGCCGACCATCATGGGCAATATAATTTTGTATGAGTAAGTAAGCTCGAAAACCGTCAGAACAGCAGTGATAGGGGCAAGTGTCGTTCCAGCAACCACTGTTCCCATTCCTACCAGAGCATATTGACTGTGAGTCAATGCCAAATCCGGCAGCAGCATGTTAATACCCGTACTGACGGAAACGCCCAGAGTTGCCCCAAGCACCAGTGACGGAGCAAAAATACCTCCGCTCATGCCTGAACCAAGGCAAAGCGACGTTGCAACCATTTTGGCGACTAGAAGGAGCAAGGCTAGGTCAAGAGGCAGTATTCCAGTAAGACCCAGATTGATGGTTTCGTACCCAACACCCATTACTCCGGGAATTTTAAGAGCAATTAAACCAAGGATGAGTCCTCCAAGTCCCGGCTTCATCCAGTTTTTAATCGGAATTTTGTCGAAGATGTTTTCAGAAGTTCTGATCATTGCAACAAATGTCAGTGAAACAAATCCCGCAAGAATACCCAGAATGAAAAATATGATAAGTTCTTCGAAGTTATTGAAAGTGAAATGAGGAGCGTCGAAGGTTGGAAAATCTCCCCAGAAAAATTTTGAAAGAGCGGAAGCCGTTACCGAGGCTACTATTATATGGCTGATATAAGATATTTCGGTGTCGAGCAGCAGTATTTCGATAGCAAAGAGAGTTCCGGTCAGCGGAGCATTGAATGTCGCGGATATTCCGGCAGCCGCTCCGGCTGCTACGCAAACAGGGAGCATGCTTTTATCTAATTTGAATAGTCTAGATACTGAGGAGCCTAGTGATGCTCCTATCTGTACGATAGGTCCTTCCCGGCCTACTGATGCTCCGCAACCTATCAGAAGACTGGTTACGATTGCTTTTAAAAAAGTGATTCTGTGCCGGATTACGCCGCCGCGGACAGCGATAGCTTTGATTACCTCCGGTACTCCCGGACCTCGGGCTTCTGGAGCCCAGCGGGTGATGATCACTCCAGCAATAAGTCCGCCTGCACAGGGGAGTAGCATTATAAGCCACCATGGCGAATTTGTTACGCTTTCGAGGAAATTGTGCCCTTTATTCCAGAATGTTGACTGGAACAACTCTATCAGCCATCTAAAAAAAAAGGCTCCCATCGCAGCAGCAAGGCCGATGACAACGGAAAAGGTCATTAACAGCAAGTATTGAGTTCGCGGGCTGTTAAATCTTGATTCAGGCCTTTTTCCGTTGTTGCCTAGTCCGTCGCGGGAAACCATAGTAAGTGGATTTCCATTCTGGTTATTTTCTTATAAGGGCAATGGCTCTTTTCGCAAGTTCTGTTACTTCCGGTTTTGATATCTGGTCATCAGCTCCGACTGATACCCCTTTATGGCGCAGCTTATCGGTAATAATAGAGGAGAAAAGGATAACAGGAAGTTCTTTGAGAATTGGATCGGCCTTAATGCGTACAGTCAGATTGTGTCCGTCCATGACCGGCATTTCGATGTCGGAGACGACCACATTGATAAAATCTGTGATGGGTCTGTCTTCCTCGATGGATTGATTTTTCAGTATCAGCAGCTTGTCCCAGCATTCACGTCCTGTCTTGGCTGTTTCAACCAAAAATTTAGCTCTGGTCATAAGCTCGAACAGCATTTCGCGTATAAGTGTGGAGTCATCAGCGATCAGAGCTTTGTATCCACCTGTAACGTCCCAGTCTATGGAATCGTCAAGGTGAAGACCCAGCGCAGGGTTGAGCTCTGCGACAATCTTTTCCAGATCAAGGATAAGAGAAATACGGTCATCAAACTTTACAACACCGGTAATTGAATCTTGAGAGAGGGTAGATACGTAAGTTGAGGGAGCCTCAACCTTTTCCCAGCTGATTCGGTGAATTCTAGTTACGCCTGAGACTAGGAAAGCGGAAGATACGTTGTTGAACTCTGTAACGATTACTTTAGGAGGTTCAGTTTCAACACGTTTTTTATTGAGCCAATAGCTTAAGTCGACAAGTGGAATAACCTTGTTACGAAGATTGAATGTACCCATTATTGCAGGGTGGGCAACTTTAGGCAGATGAGTAACCTTTTCAGGCATTCTTATAATTTCGAGAACTTTTGCTACGTTTACACCGTAAAACCCACGGTAGTTTTCTTCCCCGTCTTCCTGGGGAGGTTCTTCAAGCCAGAATTCAACGATTTCAAGTTCGTTGGTACCTGCTTCAAGTAAGATGTCGGTCTGGGATGACATAGTGGTCTCCGGTAATGTTCTGGTCATATGTATGATTACAAAATATATATTACCCTTAGATGAGACTAACCGTCAACACAGAGGGTAAAAAAATAACAAATAAATATTAAAATAGTTACTCGTTAATCAAAAGCGATATTTTTCGGACTGCATCCAGAAGTTCATCCCAGTTTTGACACTTGGAAATACTGCCGCGAACAGCTCTTATCCCGTTGAGTCCTTTAGCATATCTGGGAAGTATGGATCGAATTTTTCTAAAGGAACCGTTGCTTTCATCAAATTCGCGGCTTGATAGAATATGTTCTTCCATTGTTTTGCCTAAATCAAATTCCGGAAGGGAATCGCAATTCGGTTCGTCAATGAGTTTTAAGTAACGCGAAAAGATCGCAGGATCATATAAAGCGCCACGGGCAAACATAATACCGTCAATTCCAGTCTGTCTTATACACTCGATACCATCTTCAGCCGTAAAAAGATCACCGCTTCCTATTACAGGGATTGATACATGCTTTTTAAGAATGGCTAATTTTGACCAGTCTGCGGTGCCGGAAAACATCTGCTTGGCATATCTCGGGTGGAGTGTGATCCAGCCGATGCCTACATCTTCGAGCCTACGAGCCACTTCAAGGTAATTATCTTCCCCGGACATGAATCCAAGTCTGATCTTAACTCCGACACGGCCCTCTCCTGCAACTTTAACCATGTTCGCAGCGGTTTCTATTAACCTGTCAGGTTCAAGCAGCAGGGCGGAGCCTCCGCCGGCCTTAAGCACTTTCTTGACAGGGCATCCCGAGTTTAAATCAAAGAAAGAGTGGCCCTGATCAATCAGTTCAGGCATAGTATCAAGGTAATCTTGCGGATCTCCTCCAAAGAGTTGAACTACAAGCGGATTATCTTCAGGGCAGGTAGTAAGTAAGGACTTGGTTCCGTTACCATTGTATTTAAGCCCTTTTACGCTGATCATTTCAGTGCAGGCGACTGCACAGCCTCTATTTCTGCATAACATACGAAATGGAAGGTCGGAATATCCTGCCAGAGGAGCTAGCCAAGGTTTTTTGGGATGTATAGAAAGTAAATTCATATGGTTATACCTGAAATAAAAAAGTGTTTGAGTAGATAAAGTACAAATTTATTGAGGAGGCATGAAATACACCAAAAAGACATAAAGTCAATGTTTACCTGCCTTGCCGGGGGAGTGGAGGTTTTGAGTAGTGAAAAAAAAATAAAAAAAATAAAAAAAGGGGTTGACTTATAAGTCGATTTCCCTTTAAACCCCGCTTCGTTGCTTCGGCGAAACACAAGTTCATTCAAATTTTTCACTTTGCACTTCGAAGACAAAACTTTCACTTCGGTGAAAAAAAAGTTCAGAAAAAGCTTGCAATTCCGGAAAAGAACTTGTAGTTAAATCGCTCGTTAAATGTGCTGGCGTAGCTCAATTGGTAGAGCAGCTGATTTGTAATCAGCAGGTTGCGGGTTCAAGTCCCATCGCCAGCTCCATTAGTAACGGTTGAAAAATATAGTGGTGGGGTTCCCGAGTGGCCAAAGGGAACAGACTGTAAATCTGTCGGCTTCGCCTTCGGAGGTTCGAATCCTCCCCCCACCACCACTATTAGATAATCGCGCTGTAGGAGACAGGGAGACCTGTTGTGTAACTACGGACAAAGAGCGGGAATAGCTCAACGGCTAGAGCATCAGCCTTCCAAGCTGAGGGTTGCGAGTTCGAATCTCGTTTCCCGCTCCATTTCTGAATTTACCTCCCATAGTCCACCTGCGCGTTTAATAGAAGCCCACGTAGCTCAGTCGGTAGAGCACTTGCTTGGTAAGTAAGAGGTCTCCGGTTCAAGTCCGGACGTGGGCTCCATACATTTATTTAATGACCTTTGAACGCTTTAAATCAGCACGAAGCTGAAAGAAAATTTAGGGGGATTTATCATGGGAAAAGCTAAATTCGAACGGAAGAAGCCTCATGTTAATATCGGTACCATCGGTCACATTGACCATGGTAAGACAACTTTGACCGCTGCTATCACTAAGATGGCTGGTCTCTCAGGAAACGGCACATACGTTGCCTTCGACCAAATTGACAAGGCTCCTGAAGAAAAAGAACGCGGTATCACTATTGCTACTGCTCACGTAGAATACGAAACTGCTAATCGTCACTACGCACACGTTGACTGTCCTGGTCATGCTGATTACATCAAGAATATGATTACTGGTGCAGCACAGATGGACGGAGCAATTCTTGTTGTGGCTGCAACTGATGGTCCTATGCCTCAGACTCGTGAGCACATCCTGCTTGCTCGTCAGGTTGGTGTTCCTTTCGTTGTTGTTTTCATGAACAAGTGCGACATGGTTGACGACGAAGAGTTGCTTGAACTCGTAGAAATGGAAATTCGCGAACTTCTTTCCGCCTACGACTTCCCTGGTGATGATCTTCCAATCATCATGGGTTCAGCTCTTAAAGCTCTCGAAACTGAAGATATCAAAAGCGACGATGCAAAGCCTATCTTTGAACTTCTCGAAGCTTGCGATACTTACATCGAAGAGCCTGTACGTGATATCGATAAACCTTTCCTTATGCCAATCGAAGACGTTTTCTCCATCTCAGGTCGCGGTACTGTTGTAACAGGTCGTGTTGAGCGTGGAGTCGTTAAAGTTGGTGAAGAAGTTGAAATCGTAGGTATCAAAGACACCGTCAAGACTACTTGTACTGGTGTTGAAATGTTCCGCAAGCTCCTCGATCAGGGGCAGGCTGGCGACAACGTTGGTGTACTCCTTCGTGGTACCAAGCGCGAAGATGTTGAACGTGGACAGGTTCTTGCCGCTCCAGGTTCCATTCATCCTCACACAAAATTCAAGGCAGAAGTCTACATCTTGAATAAAGATGAAGGCGGACGTCACACTCCATTCTTCTCCGGATACCGTCCTCAGTTCTACTTCCGTACTACCGATATCACTGGTATCGTAACACTGGAAGAAGGCGTAGAAATGGTAATGCCTGGTGACAACGCAACATTTATTGTTGAGATGATCAACCCAATCGGCATGGATCCGGGACTTCGCTTCGCTATTCGCGAAGGTGGCCGCACCGTAGGTGCTGGGGTTGTAACTGAGATTATGGAGTAAGACATGCGTGTCAAAGTTCTGATGCAGTGCACCGAGTGTAAACGTCGTAACTATTCGACGATGAAGAATAAAAAGAACACTACTGGTCGTATTGAATTGAAAAAGTATTGCCCTTTCGATAAGAAGCATACTCTTCATAAAGAAACCAAGTAGATTCTATAAAACGCAGGCCAGTAGTTCCAACGGCTAGAACGCCGGTCTCCAAAACCGGATGCTGGGGGTTCGAATCCCTCCTGGCCTGCCACTTCATTTTGGGAATCAATATGGCCAAGAAAAAAAATAAAAGTGCGGGATCTCAGCTGACCAATACTGAACCTCGTGGAATTGGTGCTAAATTCAAAGAATTTGCCGAATTTCTAGAGCAGTCAAAGGTCGAGATGAAGAAGGTCGTATGGCCTACTCAGAAAGAGACTATTCAGACCTGTACCGCTGTCTTGGTCCTTGTCGTAGTCATGTCTATATTTCTGGGTGTTGTTGACCTAGGCCTCTCAAAATTTGTTGAGGCTATTTTATCTTAAATCAACTCAAACAACAGAAAGCCTCATGAACGAAGACGCTGAAAAACCTCAGGGAAGGAAAGCCCGTTGGTATATAGTTCATGTCTATTCAGGATATGAACAGCGGGTTGAGCAGACTGTCCGTGAAATGATGAGAATTGGTCAGGACAATGGTCTGATCGAAGAAGTCGTTGTTCCCACGGAAAAAGTGGTCGAGTTGGTCAAAGGGGAAAAGAGAACGTCTACTCGGAAATTTTATCCGGGTTACGTCATGATCAAAATGATCATGGAAGATGAGTCCTGGCATCTCATCCAATCTATCCCACGCGTAACTGGATTCATCGGTGGTAAAAACCGCCCGACTCCAATGCGTGACAGCGAAGCAGCTAAAATCCTGAGTCTGATGGAAGACCGTCAGGAACAGCCGAGACCCAAGTTCAACTTTGATCGGGGCGACGATGTCCGGGTCATTGACGGACCTTTCAGTGGTTTCAACGGACTCGTAGAGGATGTCAACTACGATAAAGGTAAGCTTCGCGTGTCAGTTTCCATATTCGGTCGCCAGACTCCGGTGGAACTGGACTTTGTTCAGGTTACCAAAGGGTAATTCTGACCGCACTGCATTATATTCATTCCGACAGTGAGCACCCTCACTGAATTTTTATATAGGACATAAAGCGATGGCCAAGAAAGAAATAGGCAAAATTAAGCTTCAGATTCCAGCTGGATCAGCTAATCCGTCCCCACCGGTCGGACCTGCGTTAGGTCAGCATGGTGTCAATATAATGGAATTCTGCAAAGCGTTTAACGCTAAAACGCAGGACCAAAAGGGCATGATCACTCCGGTCATTATTACTGTCTATCATGACAGGTCCTTTTCCTTCATTACTAAGACTCCTCCGGCTTCCACATTATTGCTTAAAGCTGCAAAGTTAGCAAAAGGTTCCGGAGAGCCAAACAAGAACAAAGTCGGTAAGGTTTCCAAAGCCCAGGTTGAAGAAATCGCTAAGCTTAAAGCTCCCGACTTGACCTCTGCAAATACTGAAGCTGCTATGAAAAGCATCATGGGCACAGCCCGCAGTATGGGCATTGAAGTCACAGACTAGGTGAGGGGAAAAGATCATGCCTAAGCACGGAAAAAAATACAGAAATGCAACTGAAGGGACAGATTCATACGGTTTAACCGTAGAAAATGCTGTTAAACTTGCAGTTGAAAAGGCGTATGCAAAGTTCGACGAGACCGTTGATGTAGCCATCAACCTTGGAGTCGACCCCAAGTATTCCGATCAGATGATTCGTGGAGCAGTAACCCTGCCTAACGGACTCGGAAAAGAAGTAAGAGTAGCTTGCTTCTGTAGTGGGGAAAAAGAAGCGGAAGCCAAAGCTGCCGGTGCCGACTTTGTCGGTGGCGAAGATTTGGTTGAAAAAGTTAAAGAAGGATGGCTTGATTTCGATAAAGCCATTGCTACACCTGATATGATGGCGAAAGTCGGTCTTATCGGTAGAGTACTTGGACCTCGCGGTCTGATGCCTAATGCTAAAACTGGAACCGTTACTTTTGACGTAGCTAAAGCCGTTAGCGAAGTTAAAGCTGGACGCGTAGAATTCAAGGTCGACAAGGCTGGTGTTCTTCATGCTCCTATCGGGAAAGTTTCTTTCGGTGCTGAAAAGCTCCTTGAGAATCTTAAATCCCTTCTTGATACTGTCAACAAACTTAAACCTTCAACGGTTAAAGGGACTTACATGAAAGCAGTTGCCGTGGCTACCACCATGGGTCCTGGTTTCAGAGTAGATCCATTGGCAGCAAGAAAGTACGTAGAGTCCTAAATCATCAGATGCCGCTTTTGGCGGCTTTTGATGTTTAAATACACGGGAAGTTTAGTCGAAGAAAGCAGGAGGGATGGTCCCTTAATTTCCTGCCGAGACATTACTTTGACTTGCTTTCCGGGTCAAATCATTAGGAGTGTTAAGGTGAAAAGGCAACAAAAAGCCCAGATTATCGAGCAGCTCAAAGAAGTAGCTGAAAGGGCGAGCATTGCCATCGTTACTGACTTCAAAGGTCTCGGCGTTGAAGAATTTACTGATCTTCGCGCTAAACTAAGAGAAGTCGGTGTCGATTGCCAAGTCGTTAAGAACACTCTGGCCCGGTTGGCGTTTGAGGGTACCGATCACGGTATTCTGGCCGATAAATTCAAGGAAAACTGTGCAATTGTAACTGGATATGAAGATCCTGTTGCGGCAGCAAAAGCAGTTGCAGATTTCGCTAAGGGAAGCAAAAAATTCTCTATGCGTTTTGCCAGCCTTGAGGGTAAGTATCTTGACGAATCTGGCGTACAGGCGCTCTCCAAGCTTCCGAGCAAGGAAGAGCTCTTAGGCAAGGCTCTTGGCACAATGAATGCTGTGCCCACTAACTTTGTGAGAGTTCTCGCAAATGTACCACGCGGACTTCTGAATGTTCTTACAGCTGTTAAGGACCAGAAGGAAGCTGCATAACTGCCAAGTCAAGGCAATTCAAAGAATCCCAGGAGGAAATTTCCATGTCAGATATTACTAAAGACCAGGTTGTAGAATTCATTTCCAGCATGACAGTTCTTGAACTTTCCGAGTTCATCAAAGAACTTGAAGAAAAATTCGGTGTTTCTGCAGCAGCTCCAGTAGCAGCATTTGCAGCAGCACCTGCTGGCGCTGACGCTGGCGCAGCTGAAGAAGAGCAGACTGAATTCGACGTTATCCTTAAGGGTGCCGGCGGAAACAAGATTGCTGTTATCAAAGCTGTCCGCGCTCTCACAGGCCTTGGTCTGAAAGAAGCTAAAGCTAAAGTAGACGAAGCTCCTGCAGCTATCAAAGAAGGCGTAGAAAAATCAGAAGCAGAAGAAGCTCTTAAGCAGCTTACTGAAGCTGGTGCTGACGCTGAAATGAAATAGCTCAAGCAAATTCATTGTCAATGCAAGAGGAGCGCACGCCCCCGCACAGGGGTTGCGCTCTTCTCGCTGTTAAAAAGATTGACAAAATTGCCTGATGAACTATTTAGATTAGATTCAGACTCGCGCAGATGGTTCTTCATTGCGTAATCTAAATGGTTAAAAAATTTCTCGTTGTAGGCAAAATTGTTCTGCCGCACTATGTTCGTCTTGCACTTTTTGGCGTACCAATGATTTATTATTGGTTGATGTTCGTCAAATCGCTTCTTCCCAACCCTAACCTTCTCACTTGATGAGGATACGATGGGTCAGCTCAGAAAAATATTTGGAAAGATCAAAGTCACACTGCCGGTACCTCACCTGCTTGAATTGCAGGTTGATTCCTTTGTAAAGTTCCTTCAGGAAGGCGTTGCGCCGGCCAGTAGGGCAGACATTGGTTTAGAAGGGGTATTTCGTTCGGTTTTTCCTATTGAAGACTTCAACAAAACTGCAAGTCTTGAATATGTTAGCTACGATATCGGTGAGCCTAAATATGATATGGACGAGTGTATCTCGAAGGGACTTACTTATGAAGCCCCTATCCGTATTAAGGTTCGTCTCGTAGTCTTTGATGTTGATGAAGAATCCGAAAGCAGGACTATTCGCGACATTAAAGAGCAGGACATTTATTTCGGAACCGTACCGCTCATGAGTGAGCAGGGTACGTTTATCATAAACGGTACTGAACGCGTAATTGTTAACCAGTTGCAACGTTCTCCCGGTATCATTTTTGAACATGATTCGGGTAAAACACATACCAGCCGAAAAGTTCTTTATAGTTGCAGGGTCATTCCCATGCGCGGTTCATGGCTGGATTTTGATTTTGACCATAAAGATATTCTTTATGTTCGTATTGACAGGCGTCGTAAAATGCCTGCGACTGTTCTTCTCAAAGCTATGGGGCTGTCTAAGCAGGATATTCTCGACTTTTTCTATGAAGTTGAAGAATACAAGCTTGATAGACACATTGCACGACGTAAAGTTGTGGAGAATCAGTACCGTAAAGAAACTGCATGGGTTGATCTCTCACTCGAAGATGGCAAAGTCATCGTAGAGCGTGATAAACCTATTACTAAGTTCGGCTGGCGTAAGCTTGTCCGCGGCGGCGTTGAATATATCGAAGTTGATCCTAAATGCATTATAGGACAATTTGCTGCTGTAGATATTACTGATCCTGATACAGGTGAAGTTCTTGCTGAGTCTGCTGACGAAATTACTGAAGAAGTTTTTGAAAGAATACAGGAAGTCGGCCTTAAAGAAGTGAAAGTACTTCTTACTCTGGGCGCGGATACCTCCTCTTCTTTGCGTGATACGCTCATGTTGGATAAGAGTGCTGACGTCGAAAGTGCGCAGATCGAGATCTACCGCAGACTTCGTCCAAGTTCTCCTCCGACTGCAGAAATTGCTGCAAACTTCTTTGAGAATTTATTCCGCAGTTCAGACTACTATGACCTTTCATCCGTTGGTCGTTACAAATTAAATGCACGTCTTGCAGTTGATACTCCTCTTGAATTGAGGACTCTCACTAACGGCGACATTTTAAAGGCTGTTCTGCTTCTTTGTAAACTTAAAGACAGTCATGGTCCTGCTGATGATATCGATAACCTTGGTAACAGACGTGTACGTCCTGTTGGCGAGCTTGTCGAAAATCAATACAGAATTGGTCTAGTTCGTATGGAAAGAGCTATCAAGGAGCGCATGAGCCTCCAGGAAGTAGCAACTCTTATGCCGCATGACTTGATCAATCCTAAGCCTGTAGCAGCTGTTCTTAAAGAGTTCTTCGGAACCTCTCAGTTGTCACAGTTTATGGATCAGACGAATCCGCTTTCCGAGGTAACTCATAAGCGTAGATTGTCTGCTCTTGGACCCGGCGGTCTTACCCGTGAACGTGCAGGATTTGAAGTCCGTGACGTTCACGTAAGTCATTACGGCAGAATCTGCCCTATTGAAACTCCTGAAGGACCAAACATCGGTCTTATCGTTTCCTTGACAACTTATTCCAAGGTTAACGAATTCGGTTTCATTGAAAGTCCTTACCGGACAATCAAAGATTCCACTATGACTGATGAAATATTATATTATGACGCGACTAGAGAAGTTGGTCACGTTGTTGCTCAGGCAAACGCGCCTATTTCTGCTGAGGGATCATTCGTTAATCCGCTTGTAACCTCACGCCGTAACGGTGATGTTTCCATGATGCCTCGTGAAGACGTAACTCTCATGGACATCAGCCCGAGTCAGACAGTTTCTGTTTCAGCTGCACTTATTCCGTTCCTTGAACATGATGATGCTAACCGAGCACTCATGGGATCGAATATGCAGCGTCAGGCTGTTCCACTTCTTAAAACAGCTCAGCCTTTAGTCGGAACCGGAATGGAAGCAAACGTTGCGCAGGATTCCGGTAGTTGTCTACTTGCTGAATTTGACGGATATATTGATTACGTTGATGCAGAACGTCTCGTACTTAGATACGATGACGGGATTTATCCTGATACCGGCGGTATAAAACATTATGAGCTTCAGAAATGGCACAAGTCCAATCAGAACTCATGTTATGGTGCCCGTCCGAGACTTCAGGTTGGAACCCGCGTTTCTAAGGGTGAAGTTCTAGCTGACGGACCTGGAATCAAGGACGGAGAACTTGCTCTTGGTAAAAACCTTCTCGTGGCATTTATGCCTTGGTGTGGTTTTAACTTTGAGGATGCCATTCTTATTTCAGAACGTGTTGTAAAAGAAGACGTTTACACCTCAGTTCATATTGAGGAATTCGAACTCGTAGCACGTGATACCAAGCTTGGACCCGAAGAAGTTACTCGCGATATTCCTAACGTCAGTGAAGATATGCTCAGCAATCTTGACGAATGTGGTATTATCCGCCTTGGAGCCCGTATTACTCCCGATGATATTCTCGTCGGAAAGATCACTCCTAAAGGTGAAACACAGCTGACACCTGAAGAAAAACTCCTCAGAGCTATCTTCGGTGATAAAGCTCGCGATGTAAAAAATACATCTCTCAAGGTTCCACCGGGAATCGAGGGAACTGTTATTGACGTTAAGGTGTTTAACCGCAGATCCGGTGAGAAAGATGACCGTACTAAGGCCATCGAAGATTTTGAGCTTTCTAAGCATGATATGAAAGAAAGCAAACACATCGATTCTCTCACTATTAAGACTCGCGAAAAAATTAACGCCGTCGTTAGTAACAAGCAGATCAACCAGACTCTTATGGGACGCAGAAAGGGTGAAGTTCTTGCAGAAGCAGGACACACTATTACTGATGCTATCCTTAGTGAAATACCACTTAAGAAACTGGGCGGTCTTTTCTCAGACAAAGACACCAATGAAGCTGTTAAATATCTTCTTGGTGAATATGATAAGCAGATACGCGTTATTAAGGGCATTTATGACGTTAAGCGCGAAAAAGTCACCGAAGGTGATGATTTGCCTCCTGGCGTTATCAAAATGGTCAAGGTCTACATTGCGGTTAAGCGTAAGCTTTCCGTAGGTGATAAAATGGCTGGACGCCATGGTAACAAGGGTGTTGTTTCCTGTATCCTTCCTGAACAGGATATGCCGTTCTTTGCAGATGGTACTCCGATGGACATCGTTTTGAACCCTCTTGGGGTTCCTTCTCGAATGAATATCGGTCAGATTATGGAAACACATCTTGGTTGGGCAGCTCTTGAACTTGGACATAAGTTCGCAAGAATGTTTGATGCCGGTACCGCCCTTGATGAAATACGTAAAGAGGTCAAGAGCACCTTCGATTCAGAAGATGTTTTTGAGCTTGTTGACAGCCTTGATGATGATGAATTCAAAGATGCTCTTAATAAAGCACGTGAAGGTATTGTCACTAAGACCCCTGTTTTCGACGGTGCTACAGAGAAAGAAATCTGGGATCTGGTTGTAAAAACCGGGATTCCTGACGACGGTAAAGTCACCCTTTGGGATGGACGTACCGGAGAACCTTTCCACAACCGCGTAACAGTCGGGGTTATGTACATTCTTAAGCTTCATCATTTAGTTGATGAAAAGATTCACGCCCGTTCAACCGGACCTTACTCGCTGGTAACTCAGCAGCCTCTGGGCGGTAAAGCTCAGTTTGGTGGACAGAGACTCGGGGAAATGGAAGTTTGGGCACTTGAAGCATACGGTGCAGCCTACCTGCTTCAGGAATTCCTGACTGTCAAATCCGATGATGTTACCGGTCGTGTAAAAATGTATGAAAAAATCGTCAAGGGTGATAACTTCCTTGAAGCTGGACTCCCTGAATCGTTTAACGTTCTGATTAAAGAGCTTATGTCTCTTGGTCTTGATGTTACTTTGCTTCAGGATGACGAAGAAGAAACTTCCGCTATAACGAAATAATGAGCGCGGGGCCGCAAGGCCCCGCGACTAGATAAACCTTTTCACGAAAGGGGTATATTAATGAGTCTGGACGAATTGTTCACTATGCGTAGAACATCCGGCGCAGGCGACGCAGGGCGTGGCCTCAAAGGAATTCAGATTTCCATTGCTTCTCCTGAAAAGATCAGAGAATGGTCTTTCGGTGAAGTTAAGAAGCCCGAGACAATTAACTATAGAACTTTTAAGCCTGAAAGAGATGGACTCTTTTGTGCTAAAATTTTCGGACCTGTTAAGGACTACGAGTGTAACTGCGGTAAGTATAAGCGCATGAAGCATCGCGGCATTGTCTGCGAAAAATGCGGTGTTGAAGTTATTGCTTCCAAGGTTAGACGTGAACGTATGGGGCATATTGAACTTGCTGCTCCTGTTGCTCACATCTGGTTCCTTAAAACACTTCCTTCTAAGATCGGCACGCTTTTAGATATTACTATGGCTGATCTTGAGAAAGTTCTATATTTTGATTCATATATAGTCCTTGAGCCGGGTGAGACACCTCTTAAGGCACATCAGATTATTTCTGAAGACCAGTACTTTCAGGTTATAGATCATTACGGTGAAGATGCCATCAAAGTCGGAATGGGAGCTGAGACAATCAAGGGTCTGCTTGCAGAAATTGATATGCTTACTCTCCGGACTGAGTTGCGCGAAGAATCTTTGACAACACGTTCGCAGACCAAGAAAAAGAAGCTTACTAAACGCCTTAAAATCGTTGAAGCCTTCCTTGAGTCTGGCAATAATTGTCAGTGGATGATCATGGATGTAATTCCGGTCATTCCTCCAGAACTTCGTCCTCTTGTTCCTCTTGACGGTGGACGTTTTGCAACTTCTGATCTTAATGATCTTTATCGTCGTGTTATTAACAGAAATAATCGTCTTAAAAGACTGATTGAGCTCGGGGCTCCTGATATTATCATCCGTAATGAAAAAAGGATGCTTCAGGAATCTGTTGATGCTCTCTTTGATAACGGTCGCCGTGGCCGCGCAATTACCGGAACTAATGGTCGTCCTTTGAAATCCTTGTCTGATATGATTAAGGGTAAGCAGGGACGTTTCCGTCAGAACCTTCTCGGTAAACGTGTCGACTATTCCGGTCGTTCTGTTATTGTTGTTGGGCCTAAGCTCAAACTGCATCAGTGTGGTCTTCCTAAGAAGATGGCTTTGGAACTTTTCAAGCCGTTTATTTATGCAGAGCTTGAACGCAGAGAAATTGCAACTACCATCAAAAGTGCAAAGAAAATGGTAGAGCGTGAAGATTTAGTTGTATGGGATATTCTTGACGACGTTGTTCGTGAATACCCTATTATGCTTAACCGTGCTCCTACTTTGCATAGACTTGGTATTCAGTCTTTTGAACCGACTTTGATCGAAGGTAAAGCTATTCAGCTTCACCCGCTTGTATGTTCTGCATATAACGCTGACTTTGACGGTGACCAGATGGCTGTTCACGTACCTCTTTCTGTTGAAGCACAGATTGAGTGCCGTGTTTTGATGATGTCTTCAAATAATATCCTTTCGCCTGCGAATGGACAGCCGATCATCAACCCGAGTCAGGATATCGTTCTTGGACTCTACTATTTAACTGTTGATCGTTCTTTTGCCAAAGGTGAAGGCATGATCTTCGCCGGTCCTTGGGAAGTTATTACTGCCCTTGATGCAGATGTTGTAAGTCTGCATGCTCGCGTTAAAGTAAGAATTGACGGCAAACTTGTAGATACTACTTGTGGTCGTATTCTTGTTGGTGAACTGGTTCCTGAAGGCATGAGCTATGATCAGGTTAACATGGTTATGACCAAGAAGAATATTGCACGCCTCGTTTCCGATGCTTACCGCACAGCGGGTAGTAAGGCGACAGTTATTCTTTGTGACAGACTTAAAGACCTTGGTTATGAGCACGCAACAAGAGCCGCTATTACTATCGGCGTTAAAGACCTCACAATTCCTAAAAAGAAAGCCGGTCTTCTTGAAGATGCTTATATCGAAGTTGAAAATATTGAAGCTCAGTACCGTGAAGGTATCATTACCCGTACTGAAAAGTACAACAAGGTAGTCGACGTTTGGACGAAAGTTACTAATGATGTTTCAAGTGAAATGACTCTTGAAATGTCTGCTGATATTCTGACTGATCCAGTGACAGGAAAACAGGAGTCTAACTCCAGTTTCAACCCTGTCTTTATGATGGCTCACTCAGGTGCAAGAGGTAACCAGGACCAGATGAGACAGCTTGCAGGTATGCGTGGTCTGATGGCCAAGCCTTCTGGAGAAATTATTGAAACACCGATTACTTCTTCATTCCGTGAAGGTCTTTCGGTTCTTCAGTACTTTATTTCCACTCATGGTGCTCGTAAAGGTCTCGCGGATACTGCACTTAAAACTGCAAACTCCGGTTATCTTACTCGTCGTCTGGTTGATGTTGTTCAGGACGTTACTGTTGCTGAAAATGATTGTAGAACAGTTGACGGTCTTGAACTTACTCATTACATCAAGGGCGGAGAAATAAAAGAACGCCTCTCCGAAAAAGTACTTGGTCGTGTGACAATCCATCCCATAACCAAGGAAGGAACTGATGAAATTTTAGTTCCTGCTAATACTTTAATTGATGAACGCTTTGCGAAACTTATTGATGATAACGGCATCAACTCGATGATCGTTCGTTCACCTCTGACTTGCAGAAGCAAGCAGGGTGTATGCGCTATGTGTTACGGTCGTGACCTTGCAAGAGGACATATCGTTAACGTTGGTGAAACTGTCGGTATTATCGCAGCACAGTCAATCGGTGAGCCGGGAACTCAGCTCACAATGCGTACCTTCCATATCGGTGGTACGGCTAGTCGTGAGATTCAGCAGTCATCTTTTGAAGCTCAGCATAACGGTTCAGTAGTACTTAACCGTATGCGCTCAGTTCGCAATGTCGAAGGACATCAAATGGTTCTTGGTAAGAGTTGCCAGGTTGCTATTGTGGATGAGCAGGGTAGAGAACGTGAAAAATACGTTCTGCCTCTGGGTGCTAAACTTTACGTGGAGGACGGGCAGGAAGTTACCCATAATACGGTCTTGGCCGAATGGGATCCGCTTGCAGAACCGTTCATCACTGATGTTGCAGGTACGGTTAAATTTACCGACTTAGTTGAAGGTAAAACATTCCAGGAAAGGATTGATGAAGCCACTAACAGGGCAACATATACGATTACTGAATACCGTACCACGAACTTCAAACCGTCAATGTCTATTTGCGGCGAAGATGGAGAGCCTTTGACTCGTCCAGGGTCAACCTTAAAAGCTACTTATCCTCTTCCTGTAGGTGCTCTTTTGATGGTAAAAGATGGTGACACCGTCACCGGTGGTGAAATTATTGCACGTAAACTTCGCGAAACTTCGAAGACCAAAGATATTGTTGGTGGTCTTCCTAGAGTTGCGGAACTGTTTGAAGTGCGCAAACCAAAGGAACTTGGAATCATTACGGAGATTGATGGTGTGGTCTCCTACGGACCCGAATCCAAAGGCAAGCGCAAAATCATTGTTACACCTGAAGTTGGAGTTACCAAGGAATACTTGGTACCAAAAGGACGTCATATTACTGCTCAGGAAGGAGACTTCGTTGAAGCTGGTGATTTGATGACTGAAGGACTTCCGGAACTTCATGATATCTTGAAAGTTAAGGGCGAAAAATATCTCGCACGCTTTCTGGTGGAAGAAATTCAGGACGTTTACCGCTTCCAGGGTGTTGGAATTAACGATAAGCATATCGAAGTTATTGTCCGTCAGATGCTCAAGAAAGTTTCCATCGTTGATCCCGGTGAAACTCACTTCCTTGTTGCAGAACAGGTGGATAAGCAGCGGTTTATGGAGAAAAATGAGGAAGCTGTCAAAAACGGGCTTAAGCCTGCTACAGCTCAGACTCATGTTCTCGGAATTACTCAAGCTTCACTTTCAACTGCGTCATTTATTTCTGCTGCATCATTCCAGGAGACGACAAAGGTTCTTACCGAGTCATCCCTGCGCGGCAAGAAAGATTATCTGCGCGGCTTGAAAGAGAACGTAATCGTCGGTCGCTTGATTCCTGCCGGAACCGGCTTCCGTAGATATGCGCAGACTGCAGTGATCGTTCCTGATCAGCCGGAACGTGCCGATAAGTTTCTTGAGGAATTAGAAGACGAGCCGTTGCTCATTAATGAAAGATAATGCTAGCGCCAGTACGCAGTTAAACATGATTTTAGAACAGGTCGTTGCAGCCTGATTCTAATCTGAATTTATATTTAGATTGGATTTGTTCTTGACAAATCTCGAAAATTTAGTCTAACTGCGTCGGTCTTTGCATAACGAAATAAATTTGGAGGGTTCATGCCAACCATTAATCAGCTCATTAGAAAAGGGCGTGAAAAGCAGCTTAAGCGTAAGAAGACTCCTGCTCTTCAAGCTTGCCCCCAGCGTCGTGGAGTATGCACTAGAGTGTATACAACCACCCCTAAAAAGCCTAACTCCGCACTGCGTAAAGTCGCACGTGTGCGTTTGACTAATAGCATCGAAGTAACCGCTTACATTGGTGGTGAAGGTCATAACCTTCAGGAACACTCCGTGGTACTAATCCGCGGTGGTAGAGTAAAAGATTTACCTGGTGTTCGTTACCATATTGTTCGCGGATCACTCGATACCGCTGGTGTCGCAGATCGTCGTAAGGGTCGTTCTAAGTACGGCGCTAAACGTCCTAAATAGTTTTTATTCTAAGGAGTATTAATATGCCTCGTAAAGGTCCAGTACCCAAGAGACAAATTCTTCCTGACCCAGTTTATGGTAGTCAGCTTGCAACTAAGTTCATGAATAGACTCATGTTCGACGGCAAGAAGAGTGTTTCTGAAAAAATATTTTATGAAGCTCTTGCATTCCTCGGTGAAAAAACCCAGGAAGATCCAATCAAAGCTTTTGAAAAAGCAATTGAAAATGTTAAACCTCACGCGGAAGTTAAATCACGCCGTGTCGGTGGTGCGACTTATCAGGTTCCAGTTGAAGTCCGTCCTGAGCGTCAGGGTTCTTTGGCTATCAGGTGGCTGATAAATCAGGCACGTTCCAGAGGTGAGAAAGGTATGGTCGCTCGTCTTAGTGGTGAATTCCTCGACGCTTACAACAAGCGTGGTGGTGCTGTTAAGAAGAAAGAAGACGTTCATCGCATGGCTGAAGCCAACAAGGCTTTTGCTCATTACCGTTGGTAATCGGAGTTTATCGTGTCTAAGAAGGTTACAAGTGATAAACAGCGTAATATTGGTATTATGGCCCACATTGATGCGGGTAAAACTACCACTACTGAACGCATATTATACTATACCGGTGTTTCACACAAAATAGGCGAAGTTCATGACGGCGAAGCCACCATGGACTGGATGGTTCAGGAACAAGAGCGCGGCATCACTATCACTAGTGCTGCTACCACATGTTTCTGGAAAGATTACCGTATTAATATTATTGATACACCAGGTCACGTTGACTTCACAATGGAAGTTGAACGTGCTCTGCGTGTGCTCGATGGAGCTGTAGCAGTATTTGATGCTGTTGCAGGCGTTGAGCCTCAGTCTGAAACCGTATGGCGTCAGGCTGATAGATATAATGTTCCACGTATCGCTTTCATTAATAAAATGGACCGTACTGGAGCAGATTTCTTCCGTTGTGTTGATATGCTGCGTGATCGTCTCGGTGCTAAAGCAGTACCGCTTCAGATCCCAATCGGCAATGAAGATGCATATCTCGGTTCTGTTTGTCTCGTAACAGGTAAAGCTTACACATATCATGATGATACAATGGGTAAGGATTATAGCGTTGAAGAGATTCCAGCCGATATGGTTGAACAGTACGAGTCAATGCGTCTTGAAATGATTGAAGCTATCGCAGAAGAAAATGAAGAACTTCTTGATAAATATCTCGGTGGTGACGAACTTACCCCTGAAGAAATTATCAAAGGTATTCGTGCAGCTACAATCAGCTTGAAAATATGCCCAGTTCTGTGCGGTACCGCATTTAAGAACAAAGGTGTACAGCCACTGCTTGATGCTGTTATTGATTATCTTCCTTCTCCGCTTGATATTCCTGCAATGGTAGGGATTGATCCGGACAATGGCGAAAGCATTGTATGTCCTTGTGACATTGACAAGCCGCTTGCAGCTCTTTCATTCAAACTGATGACAGACCCCTTTGTCGGTCATCTTACATTCCTTCGTCTTTACTCCGGTAAAATTGTCAGTGGTGATACTTTCATCAACGCTGCCAGCGGTAAAAAGGAACGTATTGGTCGTCTTCTTAAGATGCATGCTAACAAGCGTGAAGAAATCAAAGAAGCGTATGCAGGGGATATCGTCGCAGCTGTTGGTCTTAAGACTATGGCTACCGGTGACACTCTTGCAGAAATGAAAAAAGCTGTAGTTCTTGAATCTCTTGATATTCCAGAACCAGTTATTGAAGTTGCAATTGAGCCTAAAACCAAAGCTGATAGAGACCTCCTTAGTGCTGGTCTTGCTAAGCTTGCAAAAGAAGATCCTTCTTTCCGCGTCAAAGGGGACGAAGAAACAGGGCAGACTCTTATTGCCGGTATGGGTGAACTTCATCTTGAAATCATCGTTGACCGTCTGCTTCGTGAATTCAATGTTAATGCTAACGTTGGAGCACCAAGGGTTTCTTATCGTGAAACCATTACTAAGCAGGTTGAGTCAAACCTTAAATATGCTAAACAGTCTGGTGGTCGTGGTCAGTACGGACATGTTGTCATTACCATTGAGCCTAATCCAGAGAAAGAATACGAGTTTGTTGATGAAATTAAGGGCGGAATTATTCCTAAAGAATACATTCCAGCAGTTGACCGTGGTATTCATGACGCCATGAAAAACGGAGTAATCGCAGGATTCCCCTTAGTTGATATCAAAGCAACACTGACCTACGGTTCTTATCATGACGTTGACTCCTCTGAGCAGGCTTTCTACATTGCCGGTTCAATGGCTCTCAAAGACGCAGTTAAGAAGGCTGGTCCACAACTTCTCGAGCCTATTATGGCTGTTGAAGTCGTTACTCCTGATGATTACCTCGGTGATGTCATGGGTGACCTTAACGGTCGTCGTGGTAAGGTCAGCAACATGGAAGGCCGTGCTAACGCACAGGTCATTAAATGTGATGTTCCTCTTAGTGAGATGTTCGGTTACGCAACCGATCTTCGCTCCAAGACTCAGGGACGTGCAACATTCTCCATGCAGTTCGATCATTACGAGCCGGTTCCAGCAAGTATTGCAGAAGAGTTGATCAATAAAAACTAAGATAAAAATAAGTTTATCCTAGATTTTACTTGACAGCGACAGCTGAAAAGCAGTAAGCCTCCCGAACCCACAGTGTTTGGGAGGCTCTTTATTTTTTACGGGAGTCGCCCGTGAAACCACGGAGATAAGGTATAAGGTCCGGCATGCTGGCTGGACGACCATACCAGGCAATGAGAGGAACCTCACAGCCTTTCAGCCGTTGCAAGCTAGCCGTCTCTGAATCTATTCAGGAGTATTATTATGGTTTCTATGACTAATGATCGAATTCGTATCAAGCTCAAGGCTTACGATTACCGTATCCTTGATAAGGCTGTAACTGAGATTGTGGATACTGCCCGCAATACCGGCGCAGCTATCGCAGGTCCCATCCCATTGCCTACACAGATTCACCGCACAACAGTGCAGAAATCTGTGCACGTAGACAAAAAGTCTCGTGAGCAGTTTGAGATGCGGATTCACAAGCGTCTGCTTGATATCCTTGAACCCACCCAGCAGACAGTTGATGCGCTTGGCAAGCTTAGCCTGCCCGCAGGCGTCGACGTCGAAATTAAGCTATAGGGGGGGCAACATGGCAAAAACTATCGGATTACTCGGTAAAAAATTGGGCATGACCCGCGTGTTCTCTGACGATGGTAGCATTGTACCAGTCACAGTACTCGAAATTGGACCATGCCCTGTCATTCAGGTTAAGACTAAAGAGAAGGAAGGCTATAACGCCATCCAGATCGGATACGACTCACTGCCCGAGCGCAAGGTGAACAAACCCTCTAAGGGACATCAGGATAAAGCCGGCAAAGGCTATTTCCGCCATCTGCGCGAATTCCCGCTTGAGTCTGTAGCTGATTATGAACTTGGCCAGGAAATCTCTGTTGACATCTTTACTCCAGGTGAAAAGGTTAAAGTAACCGGCACATCTAAAGGTAAAGGTTTCCAGGGCGTAATGAAACGTTGGAACTTTAAAGGTATGAAAGCATCTCACGGTGTTGAAAAAGTTCATCGTTCACCTGGTTCAATCGGCCACGCTACTTTCCCTGGTAAAGTCTTTAAGGGTAAAAAAATGCCCGGTCAGATGGGTAACGAGCGCGTCACTGTTTCCAACATTGAGATCGTTGACGTTCGCACCGAGGAAAACGTTCTCGTGGTTAAGGGACAAGTTCCTGGAGCCAAGAACGGATTGGTGATGATCCGCAAGACCAGCTAGAGGGAAAAAACATGGCTACCATTACTATATACGATCAAACGAAAAAGGAAGTAGGGAGCATGGATCTTGCTCCGGAAGTATTTGAAGTTCCGGTCAAGCCCGAAATCCTGAACCTTGTTGTCCGCGCTCAGCTCGCTGCAAAGCGTAGCGGAACTCATGCCACGAAAACTCGTGCTATGAAACGCGGCGGCGGCGCCAAACCTTGGCGTCAGAAAGGAACAGGACGTGCACGTGCCGGTTCCACCCGTTCTCCGCTTTGGCGGGGTGGTGGTGTGACTTTCGGTCCACAGCCCAGAGACTACTCCTTCAAGGTTAATAAAAAGGTCCGTCGTCTTGCTCTCAAGATGGCTCTTACTTCAAGATTCAGCGAAGAACAGCTGATGATTATTAAGGATATAGACCTTCCCGAGATTAAAACTAAGCTTTTCGCTCAAGTTGCAGAAACTCTCGGACTTTACAAGGCCTTGATTATTGTCAAGGATGCTGATAATAAACTCCTCCTTTCTGCGAGGAATATCCCAGGCATCAAGATGATCTCCGCTGACCAGATAAATGTTTATGACATTTTGCGTCATCGTCAGGTTGTTATGCTTGAGAATGCAGCACAGGATCTGCAGGAGAGGTTAAAATAGTCATGGACTATACTCAGATTCTTATCAAACCGGTCATTTCGGAAAAGGCTACCGACATTAAAGAGACTTCTAATCAAGTCACTTTTTATGTGCTACCTTCTGCCAATAAGGTTGAAATCAAAAAAGCTGTTGAAAGCGCTTTTGATGTTAAAGTCGATTCCGTTCGTGTTATTAGGAAAAGACCCGGTCTTCGCAGAAAGTTCGGTCGCGTTGTCGGTAAGCAGTCCGGCTATAAAAAAGCTTATGTTAAGCTTTTTGCGGGCGAAAAAATCGAATTCTTCGAGGGAGTTTAAGAGATGGCTACTCGTAAACTGAAACCAACCTCACCTGGTCGCCGGTTCCAGACGATCTCAACATTTGATGAGATCACTAAGTCTACACCGGAAAAGGCTCTTACTAAAGGGTTGACCAAAAAGGCTGGTAGAAACAATAACGGTAGAGTTACCTCACGTCATCGTGGCGGTGGTACTAAGCGTCTTTACCGTATCATCGACTTCAAGCGTAATAAAGTTGAAGTCCCAGCAACTGTTGCTTCAATAGAATACGATCCCAACAGAAGTGCTCGCATCGCTCTGCTTAATTACGCAGACGGTGACAAACGCTATATTCTCGCTCCGGTTGGTCTCAACCAGGGTGATAAAATTATTGCAGGAGAAAAAGCCGATATCAAACCCGGCAATGCTCTCCTTCTTAAGAATATCCCTGTTGGTACTATCGTTCATAATATAGAATTGCATCCCGGTAAGGGCGGACAGTTTTGTCGCGCTGCCGGTACTTACGCTCAGCTTGTGGCTAAAGAAGGCAAATATGCTCTTATGCGTATGCCTTCCGGTGAAGTCCGCAAGGTTCTCGCAACATGTTGTGCTACCATTGGTCAAGTTGGAAATATCCAGCACGAAAAGATCACTATAGGTAAAGCAGGACGTAATCGCTGGCTTGGTCGTAGACCTAAAGTCAGAGGTGTTGCTATGAACCCTGTTGACCATCCACTCGGTGGTGGTGAAGGTCGTAGCTCCGGTGGTAGACACCCTTGCTCTCCGTGGGGTATGCCTGCTAAGGGATACAAAACACGTAGTAAGAAGAAACCTTCTTCCAAGCTCATCGTTAAACGCCGCGGGCAGAAGTAGGAGACTGTAATGCCAAGATCACTGAAAAAAGGCCCGTTTATAGACGATCATCTGCTTAAAAAGGTCGTAAAGGCTCAGGACTCTGGAGACCGCAAGGTAATTCAGACCTGGTCCAGACGTTCAACCATCATTCCAGAAATGGTGGGACTGACCTTCGCAGTTCACAATGGCCGTAAGTTTATTCCTGTCTTCGTCACAGAAAACATGGTAGGACACAAGTTGGGTGAGTTTTCACCTACTCGTACTTATTATGGACATGCGGCAGACAAGAAAAGCAAAGCCAAACGCTAGAAGGGTTAAGCAATGGAAGCTAGAGCTATTGCAAAATATATGCGCATTTCTGCACAGAAAGTGCGCTTGGTAGCGGAAAACATCAAAGGGAAGCCTGTTGAGGAAGCTCTCAACATACTGAAATTCACACCTAAAAAGGGTGCCGAAATGCTCAGTAAAGTGCTATATTCTGCTGTTGCTAATGCAGAGCAGATTCCCGGAGTGGATGTTGACACTCTCCGAGTATCCGTCGTCAAAATTGACGAAGGTCCTACTTGGAAGAGGATTCAGCCCAGGGCTATGGGACGTGCGTTCAGAATTCTGAAGCGTACGAGCCATATAACCGTCGTAGTAAAAGAATCGTAGGGTAGTGTCATGGGTCAGAAAGTACATCCATACGGGTTCAGGCTTGGTTACACCAAGAACTGGCTTTCCAGGTGGTTCAGCAAAAAGGACTACCCCGCTTTCGTCTGTGAAGACGACAGCATTCGTAAATATGTTAAAGAGAAGATCTTTCATGCAGGCGTAGCGAAGATCGAGATCGAACGTGCCGGTGGCAAAATTCGTCTCATCATTCACACTGCTCGTCCCGGTATTGTTATCGGTCGTAAAGGTGTTGAAATCGAAAAACTCCGCAATGATCTTCGTCAAAAATATAATAAAGAATTTGCCCTTGAAGTAAGTGAAATTCGCCGTCCTGAAACAGACGCGCAGCTCGTTGCAGAGAATATTGCTCAGCAACTCGAACGCCGTGTAGCTTTCCGTCGTGCGATGAAACGTACTGTAGGTCTTGCTCGCAAATTTGGAGCAGAGGGAATCAAGGTTGCATGTGCTGGTCGTTTGGCCGGTGCTGAAATCGCTCGTACTGAATGGTACCGCGATGGCCGCGTTCCTCTTCAGACCCTTAGAGCTGACATTGATTATGGTGTTGCGAGAGCAAGTACCACTTACGGTGTCATCGGCGTTAAGGTCTGGATCTTTAAAGGAGAAATTCTTGATCACGAGGTGAAACAGTAATGCTTTCACCTAAAAAAATGAAATTCCGTAAACGCCAGAAAGGTCGTAACAAGGGTAAAGCTCAGCGTGGTTCCACAATCGCATTTGGTGATATCGCCATTAAGACTTTGGAGCACGGAAAACTGAGTAACAACCAGATTGAAGCCGCACGTATCGCTATTATGCGACACATTAAACGTGGTGGACAAGTCTGGATCAGGATTTTTCCTGATGTGCCAGTTACTGCCAAGCCTGCTGAAGTCAGACAGGGTAAAGGTAAAGGTTCCGTAGTTGGTTGGTGCGCACCAGTCAAACCAGGACGCATTCTTTACGAAGTAAAAGGTGTAGACCTTGCGCTCGCTAAAGAAGCCCTAGTTCGTGCATCTCACAAGCTTTCTGTCAAGACTACTATTGTAGTTAAGGAGGGTTTGTAAAATGAAGACTAAAGAACTACGTGAACTCGATACTGCTGCTCTAACTGAGAAACTTGCTGCTGCTAGATTGGAGCTTTTTAATCTCCGCTTCAAGCACGCAACTGCTCAGTTGGAAAATACCCAGAGACTAGTCGAAGTCAAAAAAGACATCGCCAAGATTCAGACACTTCAGCGTGAAAAGGAACTGGGAGCATAAGCCATGGCAGAGCTTAATTTAAAAGGAAACAGGCGTGTGCTTAGCGGTAAAGTCGTCAGCGATAAGGGTGACAAGACTATTGTCGTCCGTGTTGAGACTCTCGTTAAACACCCCTTGTATAAAAAATTCATTCGTCGTCACACCAAATTCATGGCACATGATCCTGCTAATGAATGCGTTATTGGCGATAAAGTACAGATTGTAGAATTCCGTCCCCTTAGCCGGCGCAAAAGGTGGCATTTGGATAAAATTCTGGAAAAAGCAGTTTAGGGGTATACGCCATGATTCAGACAGAATCCAGACTAGACGTAGCAGATAACTCCGGCGCCAAAAAGGTTCTTTGTATAAAAGTCCTTGGGGGCTCAAAGAGACGTTACGCAAGTGTCGGAGACATTATTGTGGTTTCCATTAAGGAAGCTATGCCCCATTCCAAAGTGAAGAAGGGCTCTGTAATGAAAGCAGTCGTAGTACGCACCAAGAAAGAAATTGGTCGTCCTGACGGGTCTTACATCAAGTTTGACAATAACTCTGCCGTTCTTCTGAACAGCTCAATGGAACCAGTAGGGACTCGTATTTTCGGTCCCGTAGCAAGAGAATTGAGGTCAAGCGGCTTCATGAAAATAGTTTCTCTTGCTCCTGAGGTTCTTTAAAATCCTTATCACGAGAGAAGGTTATACGGCATGAACAAGATACATGTTGATGACAAGGTAATGGTCATCGCCGGCAAGGATAAGGGGAAGATCGGCAAGGTCATAAAGATCAACCGCAAAAAGGACACTGTCCTTGTTGAGCAGGTTAATACGGTTTCTAGGCATACTAAGCCTAATCCGTATGCTAATCAGCCCGGCGGTATTGTTGAGAAAGAAGCCCCTCTTCACATCTCCAACATTCAGGTTGTGTGCCCATTGTGCACAAAAGCAACCAGAGTTGGAGTTCGTGAAACCAATGACGGAATTAATGTCCGTTTTTGTAAAAAATGTAACGAAATCATCGACTAGGGTCTTGCGATGACACGTCTCGAAAAAATATATACGGACAAGGTCGCCTCGGTTCTTAACAAAGAATTCGGGTACAAGAGTTCAATGGAGATTCCTTGCATAAAGGCTATATCTCTTAACATTGGACTCGGCGAAGCAAGCCAGAACGCAAAGCTCATTGACGGTGCTGTATCTGAACTTACTGCTCTTGCAGGTCAGAAAGCAGTTGTCACCAGAGCCAAGAAATCCATTGCAGCATTTAAGCTGCGTGAGGGTATGCCAGTAGGCGCCCGTGTGACCCTTCGCAGGGATTACATGTGGGATTTTCTTGATAAACTCGTTAGTTTTGCGCTCCCGCGCGTACGTGACTTCCGCGGAATTCCTGACAAAGGATTCGACGGACGCGGTAACTTCACTCTGGGAATCAAGGAATTAACCATATTTCCTGAGATTCGGCTTGATCAGATCGAGCTTACCAAAGGGATGAATGTGACTATCGTCACCTCCGCTAAAACTGACAAAGAAGGCAAGATGCTCCTCGAGCTTCTTGGTATGCCCTTCAAGAAATAGGAGGTCGGTGTGGCCAGAACAGCGTTAAAAGTTAAGGCTAGACGTAAGCCTAAGTTCAAGGTGCGCGGTTATAATAGATGTCCCATATGCGGACGTCCACGTGCATTCCTGCGGAAATATGGCGTATGCCGTATTTGTTTCAGGGAAAAGGCCCTCGCGGGTGAACTTCCCGGCGTGCGTAAAGCCAGCTGGTAATATAAGGAGTTTGAAATGCCTGTTGTCGATCCAATCGCCGATATGCTGACCCGCATTCGTAATGCGCACGGTGCTTACCATAAGTCCGTGTTCATTCCCGGGTCAAAAATTAAAACCGCAATCGCCGGAATCCTTAAGGATGAAGGTTATATCGTTGACTTCACTACTGAAGACAAAGATATTACCGTGACACTTAAGTATGTTGATGGAAAATCGCTTATTAGCGGTATGAAAAAAATCAGCACACCCGGAAGGCGCGTATTTGTAGGCGTTGAAGATATTCCCAGTGTCCTTAATGGACTCGGGATTTGCATACTTTCCACTTCAAAGGGCGTAGTTGACGGAGTCAAGGCGAAAGACTTGAATGTCGGTGGCGAGCTCTTGTGCGAAATCTGGTAGAGAGGGTTTAAGATGTCCAGAATTGGAAAAAAACCTATTGATATACCTTCTGGTGTAGAAGTGACTATCGGAGCTGATGCAGTTTCGGTTAAAGGTCCTAAGGGATCTATTTCTACTCCTATACACCCCATGGTCAGCTATAAAATAGCTGACGGTGTGGTTGAGGTAATGAGGTCTGGCGAAACTCGCCAGGAATGTGCACAACACGGCCTGCATCGCACACTTCTTTTCAATTGTATTGAAGGAGTCTCTAAAGGCTACTCCAAAACATTGGAAGTTGTAGGTGTCGGTTATAAGGTATCCGTTCAGGGCAAGAACATCATACTTAACGTAGGATATTCTCACCCTGTACAGTTCCCGCTTCCTGCTGGCATAGAAGCCAAAGCAGAAGGTAGCAAGCTTACCGTTAACGGGATTGATAAACAACTCGTTGGCGAAGTTGCCGCACAAGTTCGTCGTGTACGTCCACCTGAACCTTACAAAGGCAAGGGTATTAAATACATTGATGAACAGATCAGACGTAAAGCCGGTAAGTCCGGTAAAAAATAGGGTACAGCCATGAAAATGACTAAAGAACAGGCAAGACGTCGTAAAAAAGTACGTATCCGTAAAAAGATTAGTGGTACTGCTTCGCGTCCTCGTCTTGTTGTTTTCCGTTCAAACAAGTACATCTACGCTCAGCTCGTAGATGATCTGATTGGCAAAACCGTGACCGCTTCCTCTTCTTGCGCTCTTGTTAAGGGTGACGATGCTGTGAAGCTCACCTGCAAGACCGCTGAAGCTGTTGGTAAGGATATTGCTGCCAAGGCTAAGGAATTGAATATCGACAAGGTCGTTTTCGACCGCGGCGGATATATCTATCACGGCAGGGTCAAGGCCCTTGCAGACGGCGCTCGTGAGGGTGGCCTGAAATTCTAAACTTATGGGAATCTCCATGGAACAGAATGATCTGGGTCTGATTGAAAAAATCGTTTATCTCAACCGAGTCGCTAAAGTGGTAAAGGGCGGTAGAAGGTTCTCCTTCAGTGCCCTGGTTGTGGTAGGTGACGGTAAAGGTCAAGTCGGTTTTGGACTTGGTAAGGCTAACGAAGTTCCTGAAGCTATTAGAAAAGCTTCAGAAAGAGCACGGAAAGACATGATTTCCGTACCTCTTCTCGACGGAACTCTTCCTTATGAAGTTCTGGGCCGTTATGGTGCCGGACGTGTTATGCTTAAACCCGCTTCAAAGGGTACCGGAATTATTGCCGGTGGTCCTGTCCGTGCGGTGCTTGAAGTTGTAGGCGTTCATGATATCCTTACTAAGGCTATCGGCACCAATAATCCGCATAATGTACTTCGCGCGACTATCGCCGGGCTTGCTTCTCTGCGTAGCGCAGATGAAGTTTCTCTGCTTCGCGGGAAGAAAGTTGTGACTCCCAGAAAGTAGGAGTACTGAAATGCTTAAAGTTAAACTTATTCGCAGCAAGATCGGTTGCAATCCTAAACAGCGCAAGACTCTTGTGGCTCTGGGATTGCGTAAGATCAGGCAAGAGAAAAGCTTTGAAGATAACCTCGTTATTCGAGGCATGATCAATAAAGTTTCGCACCTTGTGGAGGTAACAGAATCATGAGGCTGCATGAATTATATCCGTTCCCTGAGGAACGCAAAAATCGCAAACGCGTAGGTCGCGGTGGTGGATCTGGAATGGGGGGAACCTCAGGAAAAGGTCATAAAGGTCAGAACGCACGTTCTGGCGGTGGTGTCCCTGCCTGGTTCGAAGGTGGACAGATGCCTCTAGCTCGCCGCTTGCCTAAACGCGGTTTCAAGAATCCTTTCCGTGAGGAATATGTTGCTTTGAATATTGGAGCAATTCTTGGAGCCTTTGAAGGTAAAACTGAAATCACTCTTCAGGATATTTATGATCGTGGTCTTTGCAAAAAGACAGCTCTCGTAAAAGTTCTTGGAATGGGTGAAGTCAGTGCAGCGATAACTATCGAAGCACACCGTTTCAGCGCGTCTGCAACTGAAAAAATCACCAAGGCCGGCGGAACGGCCACAGCTCTGGAAGGATAATTGTGGCAACTGCTGGAGTTGACAATCTTTCCCGACTGCCGGAACTGAAGAAAAAAATCCTTTGGACTTTTCTTCTTCTGGCTGTCTACCGGGCCGGGATTCATATCCCGGTTCCCGGTGTAGACAGCGCTGCATTGGCCGACTTTTTTGAGAGTGTTTCAAACACTCTCTTCGGCCTTTTTGACATGTTCTCCGGTGGCGGGTTGCGTAATCTGTCTATATTCGCGTTAGGCATCATGCCCTATATCTCCGCGTCTATTATCATCCAACTTCTTAATGTAGTAAGTCCGGACCTTAAAAGACTTAGTCAGGAAGGGGCTCAGGGACGCAAGAAGATTACCCAGTATACCAGGTACGCCACTGTACTCATTACGATAGTGCAGGGGTTTGGAATAGCCATGGGACTGGAAAGTATGGTCAGTCCTACTGGTGCGCCTGTTGTCCTTTATGCTGGATGGACCTTCCGCTTAATAACCATTCTCACTTTAACAGCTGGAACCGTTTTCTTGATGTGGCTCGGTGAACAAATGACCGACCGCGGTATTGGAAACGGTATATCAATGATCATTTTTGCTGGTATCGTAGCAGGTCTTCCATCTGCTATTTTTAATACCGTTAGATTGATGCAGGCTGGAGAGATTACTCTCTTTCTGCTTATTTTTATTTTAGCATTCATGATCGCGATTTTAGCTTTTATCGTGTTTATGGAACGAGGTCAGCGTAGAATACCGATTCATTATGCTAAGCGTATGATGGGACGGAAAATGATGGGAGGGCAGACTACACATTTGCCTCTTAGAATTAACACTGCCGGTGTTATTCCTCCTATCTTTGCTTCAAGTATTCTGCTCTTTCCTACCACTTTGGCTAGTTTCTCTAATAACGAGTGGCTGTCAAAGATGTCCGCGCATTTTACGCCGGACTCCATAATTTATAACCTTATATTCATCTCCCTGATTATCTTTTTCTGCTACTTCTATACAGCGATCATTTTTGATCCTAAAGGAATTGCAGAAAATATTCAGAAACAGGGTGGCTTTATTCCTGGTATCCGCCCGGGCACAAAAACTCGCGAGTACATCGACCGAGTTCTTGCAAGGATTACTCTTTGGGGTTCTTTGTATGTTGCCGCGATCTGCGTACTTCCCATGTTGTTAATATCTCAGTTCAATGTTCCTTTCTATTTCGGAGGAACTGCACTGTTGATTGTAGTAGGTGTGTCCATGGATTTCATGGGCAAGATAGAATCTTACTTGATTTCACGTCAATATGACGGACTCATGGGCAAAGGAAGCAAGGTTAAGGGCAGGTAGTAGTTTTGAAGAAGTATAGAGGGATATACCTCAAAAATGAAAAAGAGATTGGCCTCATGCGTGAGGCCAATCGTCTTGTTTCTACAATTCTCGATATGTTAAGCGAAGCAGTTAGGCCAGGTATCAGTACTATGGCACTCGAGGAAATTGCTGATAAAGCTTGTGAAGATTTTGGGGTAGTACCCGCCTTTAAGGGGTATCACGGTTTTCCTTTTGCTTTGTGTTGTTCCGTCAATGAGGAAATTGTTCATGGGTTTCCATCCAACGAACGAATCCTTAATGAAGGCGATATCGTCAGCATTGATATGGGTGTTGTGTACAAAGGTTTTTACGGAGACTCTGCACGCACTTATCCCGTAGGTTTAGTTCCTGCTACCACTCAGATGTTGCTTGACGTGACTCGTGAGTCGCTTATGAAAGGGATTGAACAAGCGCATCCCGGGAATAATCTTTATGATGTTTCCCGTGCGATTCAAGAGTATGCAGAGTCATTTGGATATGGAATTGTTCGAAGGTTCGTTGGGCACGGCATTGGCCGTAACTTGCATGAGAAGCCTGAAGTTCCGAATTTTGTTCCTGCCGGATTACCTGGTGTGAATCTCAGAACTGGAATGGTTATAGCTATCGAACCGATGGTTACAGCAGGTACATATGAGGTAGAAGTTCTATCTGATAAGTGGACAGCTGTTACTAAGGACAGGAAGCTGTCCGCCCATTTTGAGCACACAATTGCCATTACATCAGATGGCCCGATTATATTGAGCCTGTCTTAATTTTAGATAATTTCCTGTCAGGGCTTGATTTTTGTAGAATAGTTCTGTATAAATCTTTTTTTTGAATTTTCGTGGCAACGGAAGACTTAAGCATGGACTCAACTGCCTTTTAGCCGGGTGGTTTTGAGACATCATTGGCCCACAGTCGGCTAGCTCCCGATTGGTTAAACTGTTAAACTGCATTATTTGGAGACGGTCATGAAAGTAAGACCATCTGTTAAGAAGATTTGTCCCAAATGCAAAGTAATCAGACGCAAAGGTGTTCTTCGGGTGATATGTGAAAACCCAAGACACAAACAGCGTCAAGGATAGAGAGGTATAACTGTGGCTCGTATCGCTGGAGTAGACCTTCCGAAAAATAAGCGTTTGGATATTGCGTTGACTTACATCTTTGGTGTAGGTCGCACTACCGCACTCAAGGTTCTTGATACCGCTGGTATCGACTGGATGTTGAAAACTGATGACCTTAGTGGTGATCAAGTCAACACCATTCGTAAAGAACTTGAAGATAACTATAAAGTTGAAGGTGACCTCCGTCGCAATCAAGTTGCTGATATTAAGCGCTTGATGGACATTGGTAGTTACCGTGGACTCCGCCATCGTCGCGGACTGCCCGTACGCGGTCAGAGTTCCAAAACCAACGCAAGGACTCGTAAGGGTCCACGTCGCTCAGTAATGAGTAGGAAGAAGAAGTAAATAAGACCAATCCGCAGTTTTGGGACCCGGCTTTATCAGGTCTTCGTTCTGCTGGTATAAATTCAACTCATCTGGAGAGAATGGTATGGCTAGACCTCGCCGTTCCGGCAAGAAAAAAGAAAAAAAGAATGTTCCTGTGGGCCTCGCTCACGTTAAAGCAACATTCAATAATACTATAATTACCTTCACTGATTTAAAAGGTAACGTAATCAGTTGGGCTACTTCCGGCGCATCCGGTTTTAAAGGATCTAGAAAATCTACTCCTTTTGCTGCACAGATTGCTGCAGAAACCGCCGCTAGAAAAGCTCAAGACCAGGGTATGCGTACCGTGGGAATCTTTGTAAAAGGCCCCGGTTCCGGTCGTGAGGCTGCTATGCGCGCCATCGGTAACATCGGTATGAAGGTTAACTTCATTCGCGATATCACGCCCATACCGCACAACGGCTGTCGTCCGCCGAAGCGCCGCAGGGTCTAACGTTCGCAGGAGAAAAACCTTGGCTAGATATACAAAAGCAAAATGCAGACTCTGCCGCAGAGAAGGCGAAAAGCTCTTCATCAAAGGCGACCGCTGCTTTACTGATAAGTGTTCATATGAACGTCGTCCCTATGCGCCTGGTATTGCTGGACGCATGAGAAAGAAAATGAGTGACTACGCAATTCAGCTTCGTGAGAAGCAGAAAGTGCGTCGCATGTACGGTATCCTTGAAGGTCAGTTCCGCGGTTATTTTAAGCGCGCTGATTCCATGAAGGGTGTAACCGGTGCGAACCTTCTCATTATTCTTGAAAGTCGCCTTGACAACACTATTTACCGTTTGGGATTTGCCAATTCTCGCAATCAGGCTCGCCAGCTTGTTAGACACGGCATCTTCAATAAAAATGGAAGGCGTGTAGACATTCCTTCCATGCAGGTAAAGCCCGGTGATGTTATTGAAGTTCGCGAAGAATCCCGTAAAATTCCGGTAATTCTCGAAGCTCAAGAAGTTATTGCTCGTCGTGGATGTCCTGAATGGCTCCAGTCCGACGGTGCAGCCTTTAAGGGTGAAGTAAAAGCGATGCCGACTAGGGAAGACATACAGTTCCCTATCAACGAACAGCTGATTGTCGAGCTGTACTCCAAATAAGAAGGATTAGTGCATGCTTATTCAAGACGGTGACAAACTCATCAACACACGCAACTGGGCCGAGCTTGTCAAGCCGGAACAGCTCGTGCGCGATTCCAAGTCCAACGAGCTATATGGCAAGTTCATTTGTGAACCCTTGGAGCGTGGATTTGGCACAACCATAGGTAACTCCCTTCGACGGGTACTCCTGTCTTCTATGCAGGGAGCAGCTGTGGTTGCTGTTAAGATCGAAGGCGTCCAGCACGAATTCACCACCATTGAAGGTGTGATGGAAGATGTCACTGAAGTCGTGCTGAACATCAAACAGATTAGATTCGCAATGACTACTGATGAACCCCAGTTCTTAACCCTTGCGGTTAATAAGCAGGGTGTCGTCACCGCAGCTGATATTCAGGAAAACCAGAACGTCAAAGTCCTCAATCCTGAGCAGACTATTGCGACTCTCTCTGAGAAAATGGTACTCGATATGACTTTCGAGATCCGTATGGGTAAGGGATACGTTCCTGCCGATATGCATGAGGGTTTTGTAAACGAAATTGGTCACATTCAGACTGATTCAAGCTTCTCTCCTATCCGTAAGGTTGCTTACAGTGTAGAGCAGGCTCGTGTCGGACAAATGACCAACTACGACAAGCTCGTACTTGAAGTCTTTACCGATGGTTCCGTCACTCCTGAAGATGCTGTCGCTTATAGCGCCAAAATTCTTAAGGAGCAGCTCTCCGTCTTCATCAATTTTGATGAAATGGGCTCTGAACAAGAAGAGTCTAAGGAAAGCGACCTCGACCTGAACCCGAATCTGTTTAAAAGTATCGATGAACTTGAATTGTCCGTTCGTGCGACTAACTGTCTCAAGGCTGCTAACATTCGTATTGTTGGTGAACTTGTACAGCGTACAGAGCAGGCCATGCTTAAGACCAAGAACTTTGGACGTAAGTCTCTTGATGAAATCCGTAGAGTTCTTGACAGTATGGAACTTAAGTTCGGGATGCCCTTAGAGGATTTCGACAAAAAGCATCAGGAATGGCTGAAGAGGAAAGAGAAAAATGAGGCATAATAAATCCGGAAGAAAGCTCAACAGAACAGCTTCTCATAGAAAAGCCATGTTCCGTAACATGGTCCGCTCTCTGTTGACTTATGAACATATCCGTACCACCGAGCCAAAGGCGAAAGAACTGAGAAGTTTTGCTGACAAGCTGATAACTCTAGCTCTTCGTGATGACCTTCACTCAAGACGTCTTGCTTACAAGACTCTCGAGAATCATAGTCTCGTACAGAGACTTTTTGATGAAATCGGCCCCCGCTTTATTGGCGGAGGTGGTGGTTACACCCGTATTATCAAGCTCGCTGAACCACGTAAGGGCGATTGCGCTCCTATGGTGATCATCGAACTTACAAAACGTGCTGAAGCTCCTGTAGCTGCGGCGACTGAGACTCCTGCTGAGGAAACTCAGGAAGCATAAATTATGCTACTTAAAAAGGGGCGGAATTCTTTCCGTCCCTTTTTTTTAATCGAATGTATAGATATTTCTGATGCGAGGTATTGGGATGGACTTACGAAGACTGGAAGCTTTTTGTAAAGTTTACGAATTGAAAAGTTTTTCTAAAGCTGGACGAGAGCTTTATCTTTCGCAGCCTACTATCAGTGCGCATATTTCTACTCTTGAAGAAGAGTTAGGAGTGCAGCTCTTTGACAGACTCGGCAGATCTATTATGTCAACTCAGGCCGGAGAGGTGCTTTATCGAAACGCCAAAGATATTTATGAGCTAATCGGGAAAGCTCATTCTGAGATAAATTTACTTCGTGATAAAGTTGTAGGTGATTTAGATATCGGCGGGAGTACTATTCCTTCGCATTATCTACTGCCTGGAATTTTGTATGATTATTGTAAAAGATTTCCAGATGTACGAGTCCATATGTCGGTTGGTGATACTTCCGAAATTTTACAGAAGATCCGCTCCGGGGATTTGATTCTCGGCATTGTCGGAGCTACCAGCGATTCTCCAAACGTAGAGTTTATTCCTATCATGAGAGATGAGTTGGTAATTGTTGCGCCGCCGGTTCTCGTTAAAAATTATGAAGGTATCGTAGATATCCAGCAATTGGCAGAGTTACCGTGGGTGATGCGCGAAGGTGGATCTGGAACTCGTAAAGCTCTTGAACAGGGTCTTGCTGAGCTAGGTACCAATGTTCGCGACCTGAATGTAACTGTATGGGTTGAGTCCACTCAGGCTGTTGTACAATGTGTTAAAGCGGGACTTGGCATTAGTGTTACATCACGTTTAGCCGCTCAGTCTTTGATAGACTCAGGTGAATTGGTACATATTAGCGATCTTCCACTTAATCTTGAGCGCAGTTTTTATCTCGCGCATCTTAAAGGGAGAGAGTTTTTCCCTGCCGTTCGTTATTTCATTGAGCATGTTAAGAGCAAGTCTTTCGAGTTCAAATAGAACTTGGCCAATAAAAAAGAGCCGGAGTGTTGTTTAACATCTCCGGCTCTTTTAGTTTTTATTATATTTTAATAAACTTAAGTTCAGGAACTTGCGAAATTTGACCGCTTTTTTTCAAATACTCTGCAAAAACTTTAAGACCTTTAATTTCTTTTTCCTTCAAATTATAGACAAGTCCTTCAAAGTAAGACTTCATTTCATCAGGCGAAAGAATACTTTTTTCTGCTGTAATTTCTGACATGCGGTCAATATTAGACTGTCCCCATTCTTTCCCTTTTATTAAAGTGCGGACGGCCTCTTTTATTTCTTGTTTATCAGCTACATCTTTACGAACAAGCCAGACTCCGAAAATAAAGGGCAGTCCAGTCCATTCTCTCCAAGCTTCACCCAGATCCAATTTGTAAGGATAGTCTTCGTGATGGCGAAGGTTTAGAGCTTCATCACCGATTGCAAGGATAGCCTCGGGTCTTTCTCCTGCCTCAAGAAGTTCTGTCGCATTGCCTGTTTCATATTGAGGATTTACCGGAATATACTCAGTCAATAAAATTTCAAGCAGGGCTGCCGAGGTATGAGTCTGCGAACTAACTAGAATTTTACATCCTTTCATATCTGCAATTGGCTTGCGGCTGATTAGTAAAACCGATTGTACAGGCCCGCAACTTCCTATTGCGATGTCGGGAACAAGTTCATACTGTTCAGCGTGGCGTAAATATTCAATTGAAGATGTTGATGCAATATGAAGCAATCCTTCCGCCATCAACTTATTAAGTTGCGCAGGAGGTCCATAGAAAAAATTAAAATTATTTCTAATCAGCCCGGATTCAAGTGGATAATAGATTGGCAGTACATTTAAATATGAAATTCTGCCGACCTTAATTTCTTCAGACATTGCGACTCTCCATCAAAGTGTAATCCATGCGTCGCTGTTTGGGAACGAAACCTGCTTTTGTTATAAGATCAGCTATTTCATTTTCAGACAGTCTGAAACTTACTCCTGCTGCTTTGACAACATTTTCTTCAATCATAGTTGATCCAAAATCGTTGCCGCCATAATTCAATGCAAGCTGAGAAATTTTAGGCCCCATTGTGACCCACGATACCTGCACGTTGTCAAAGTTATCGAGCACAATTCTAGAGACAGCTAACAAGCGTAGATATTCAACGCTGGTCATTCTGCGGGCATTTGGAATATTTGTATTGTCGGGCTGGAAAGTCCAAGGAATAAAAGCTGTAAATCCTCTGGTGCGATCCTGCACTTCACGAAGGGCTAAAAGATGTTTTATCCTGTCAGAAGGTTGCTCCTCGTGTCCGAACATCATGGTCGCAGTGGTTCTGATTCCCATGTTATGGGCTGTTTCCATCACGTCAAGCCATTGTTCGGTTGTGCATTTGTTGGGTGCAATTTTGCTTCTCACTTCATCTACAAGTATTTCAGCTCCGCCGCCGGGGATGGAAGCAAGTCCAGCGTCAATGAGTCTCCTAAGTACTTCTTTTACAGAAATACCTTCAAGTTCACTGAAATAAACTATTTCAGGAGGTGAGAATGCATGTATATGGACCGGATAATTATCTTTTATAAACCGGAGCATGTCTTCGTAATAAGTAAGAGGCAGGTCCGGATTATGTCCCCCTTGCATGAGAATTTGTGTGCCGCCAAGATCAACAGTTTCCTGAAGTTTTTGTGCGAGCTCTTCTCTACTGATGACAAAACCGCCATCTTGACCGGGGGCCACGTAAAATGCGCAAAATTTGCAACCGCATGAGCAAATATTTGAGTAGTTTATATTTCTATCAACGACGTAGGTGACATTCAGGTCAGGATGTTTAGCCATTCTGATTTGATTCGCTAAGCTGGCTAAATCGAATAAGTCCGCTTTTTCAAGCAGCGTCATTGCTTCATCAAAATTTATGCGTTCACCCGCTGAAACTTTAGCTCCGATTTCGAGTACTTCAGCCGGACTTTGAGTAAGATTTGTCATATTAAATATCCTTTTAACTCAGGAAATTTCATTAAAAGCAGCATCGCGTTCAACCGGGGTAAAACCGCAACCGATAATCATTTCTTCTAATTCTTTTCTGCCCAGAACTTGCTCTGATGTTGCTCCGGCCATATGACCGATTTTTTCTTCGACAACTGTTCCGTCAAAATCATCAGCTCCATAATGAAGAGCAACCTGAGCCTGTTTAACAGTGAGCATCACCCAGTAGGCTTTTATGTGCGGAATGTTGTCCAGCATCAATCTGCTTATGGCGATTGTTTTCAGTTCGTCGATTCCGGTCAGCGGGTTGTCAATTTTCAGTTTGCTGTTTTCAGTAAGAAAAGGAAGCGGGATGAAACAGTTAAAACCGCCAGTGGCATCCTGTTGCTTGCGGAGTTGGTCGAGGTGATCGAGGCGGTTTTCTATTGTTTCGACATGTCCGAAAAGCATTGTGCAGTTAGTAGTGTATCCCAGAGAATGAGCTTCCCCATGAATTTTAAGCCAACTGTCACCGTCTATCTTTTTAGGACATATTTTGTTGCGTGTTTCAGGATCGAAAATTTCAGCGCCTCCACCGGGAAGCATTTCAACTCCGACAGCACGCAGTCTTTCAAGTGTTTCGATTGTAGAAATTCCGTCTATTTTTGCAAGATGGGCAATTTCCACTGCTGTGAAACATTTTAATGTTGCCTGCGGAAATTCTTTTTTAATCGCAGTAAAAGTATCTTCAAAAAATGAAAGAGGGATGTCGGGGTGGCAGCCTCCGACCACATGAATTTCACGCGGAGTAACTGGCGCGCTGCGTAGCTTTTCAAGGATATCTTCTTTAGATAGCTGGAATGATCCTTCCTCGCCGCGTTCACGGGCGTAAGCACAGAACTTACAGCCGTTAATACAAATGTTTGTATAGTTGATATGGCGATTGAGAACATAGAAAGTTTTGTTTCCATGCAGTCTGCGTCTGACTATTGATGCAAGAGCACCCAGTGCTGTCAAGTCCGCGCAATCATAAAGGGTGTGACCATCTTCTATAGAGAGTCTGTCACCAGCCAGAACTTTCTCCAGAATGGAGCCGAGTCCTACATTATCAAAATATTTTTTTGAAATCATAAGTTCACCTTTGTTGAACCGTAAATAAAAGTCGGTTCGAACCATGTCAATACTGGATTTTCAATCAATAAAAATATAAAACTCATTTCCATGAGTAAAATACTAGAAATGGGCTATTCACCATGCCCTAACGATACTTTTATATTTCACGCTCTCGCAAGCGGAGCGATCAATATTGAACCTTACAAATTAAACATTACTCTTGCGGATGTAGAGGAGTTGAATTCCCTGGCCCGTGCAGGGCGGATGGATATTTGTAAAGTTTCAGTTCATGCGGCCGCGCATATTTTGAATGACTATATTCTCCTACGCGCTGGCGGTGCCATGGGCAGAGGAGTCGGTCCGCTTCTACTGACTCAGGAACCTTGCACTATAGAGGCCCTTAATGGCAAGCGTATCGCAATACCCGGACGACATACGACTGCAAATTTATTGTTTAATCTGATGTGCCGCGAAGCCGGAATACAGGTTGAAACGGTTGAAAAGGTTTTCGATGAAATTATGCCCGCAATTGTTTCGGGTGAAGTTGACGGCGGAGTGGTTATTCACGAAGGGCGATTCACCTTTAAGGGGCTTGGTTTGTCAAAGGTAGCCGACCTCGGCAAGTGGTGGGAGGATTATTCTGGTCTTCCGATTCCACTTGGTTGTATCGCGATAAAAAGATCTCTCGGAAGCAAGGTCGCCTTCTTAATAAATTCCGCAATACGTAGAAGTTTGACGTTATCATACGTAGATCCGGACCAGTCGTGGTCTTATATCAAAGAGCATGCTCAGGAAATGGATGATGATGTGGTCAGTGAGCATATTGATACTTTCGTGACCGATTACAGCATGGATGTCGGAGAAGAAGGGGAGAAGGCTGTTTCTAGACTTCTCCATGAAGCTGCTCAAATGGATTCGATTGAACTTCCTGCCGGTCCTTTTTTTATTGAGGAAGAATAAATCTCATTATATTAGTTCTGATTTTTTGCGGCTACGATTGTCCTGACTGAGTATTACACCGCACATGACCAGTCCTGCGGCTATGAACTGCATGGTGTTTAATTTCTCGTCCAGTATTGTCCAGCCCATAATCAGAGTAAAAACCGGAATCAGATTAACGTATGCTGTAGTCTGATTCGCAGGTAATCGGCTCATTCCGTAGTTATACAATCCGTACGCACCGAGGGTGATACCAATTCCTAGATATATAATGGAAAAGGCTGCAGCGGGGTGAAATGTTGTCGGCATAACAGTTGTCGGAAGCGCTAAAAGGGGAAGATAAAAGATCGCCCCCATAAAAGCTTGGAACGCGGTGATAAAAAGAGCTGAATAATGGGCTGTCATTTTTTTTAAAATGGTCATGTAGCCGACTGCGCAACACATTGCTAAAAATTCTAAAAAATTACCTAGCATAGGGTCGGGGGATGCTTCTGTGGAACTGCCGTAGATAGAAAGCCAGATTCCTCCGATTACAGCCATCACGAAACCGATGAGAGTTTTTCTACTCAGCTTTTCGCCTAGAATAAATCTTGCAGACACAGCCATAAGCAGCGGAAGAGTTGCCACAATCATTCCGGCTTGTGAGGCGGAAGTGTATATCATGGCGTGGCTTTCGAAGACGAAGTACATACATGGCTCACAAAATGCCATGACGAGCAGCCATTTTAGATCACCTTTTTGAAATTTTTGTTTTCGAAAGGTTGGAATAAAAAATACAAAACATAGTGAAGCCAGAATCATTCTTCCAAAAATTACAATCATGGGATCGTAAACAGCTAAAGCTATTTTTAGAACGACAAAGGAACTGGCCCAGAGAAAAACAGCAATGACAAGGGCTACTACAGGTAGATATTTTGAATCAGAGACGGACATTTTATTTCTCGTAATGGCAATTATTTTACACGGTGTAAGTGAAAAATGAACATTGGGTTGATTTTAGGAAAAAGGGAGTATTTCGCAGATCCGTATTGCGTGGCTGATAGAATTGTGTTGCTCGGATAAATGGAATAGAGATTGTTATTTTGTTTGTCAATGGATTGATCTATGTATTCAGGCAGCAAATATTTCGGTTTAAAAAACAAGAAAACCCCGGAAGAATTTCTTCTTCCGGGGTTTTAGTAATTTTAAAGAAGATTCAGACTATTTGCACCATGCAAGCAGGTTGAACGGGGTATATTTGTTATCGGGATTTTCTGCGTAACGGCAGCCGAGGTTTGAGTCCTCGCGTTTGTTAATGATGTCTGAATCAGAACCTACAAAAAATGAACATTTGTTATTATTACAGACAACAATAACTCCCCATCCTGATTCAGGAGGAGCAATCCACGGGGAAAGAGGTTCGTTGCAATGAGGGCAAGTTCTTTCTTCTAATTCTACACCGCTATAAATATAGGTCATGGCCTGTCTCCTTGGTATATACAAAAACAGATTGATGATGTGAATTAATTCACAACAAGCATAAGATAATGATCGTTACGAGAACGTCAAGAGGCTGATTCAATTACTTCGCGTAAAGCCTTGAAAAGAGCTTTAGAAGATTTGGGAGGTTTTCCTGCCTCTATTTCTTTTTTAGCATTTCTGGCAAGTTGCGCGATTCTTTGTCTTTCGGCATGTGGATGAAGTTCCATAATTTCATCAAGCGTTGTCTGATCGCCTTCGAGCAGTTTTTCTCTCCACTTCTCAAGTTGATGAAACCTCATGTTCTTTTCACTGTTGCCGAATTCGAGGTCGTTCAGAAAATCGATTACGGGTTGCGTTTCAATTTCGCGCATCAGTTTGCCGAGATACTGAGTCTGACGTCTTTTTGCTTCGTGTGCTGTGATGGCTTTGGCAGTCAGGACTTCATCAATGAAGTATTTAGGGAGTTCCGATTTTTTTATTGCTTCAGAACCTACTTTCATCAACTGTTCGGCCAGTTTTTGTAACTTGGTCATATCCCTTTTTTTCTGGGAGCGACTAGGTCCTGAATATTCCTCTTCGTCATCGTATAAATCTTCTGTGTTATGCATAATTTTGTTGTTTTGTAGTTATGGATAATCATAATAAAATGATGTTTTAGAAAAAAGGCATCATCTACTTTTTTACGAAGAACCACAAGCTAAGAAATTTAGCTTCGATTAGTGATCCAAACCCCGGAAATAGTAAGAGTACCGCCAATTATCAGTGACATCCCAATTTGCTCGTCAAGAATAATAGCTCCAAGAAGGATAGCTGTGATCGGTACCAGATTGATGAAAATACCTGTTTTTGACGGACCTATTTTACCGATAGCTTCACAATACCAACTGAAAGCCAGACTTGTACCGAGAAAAGCAAGAAACAGGAGGCAGCCTAGGTCCAGTAATGACATGACCTTAACTTCAGCAATCAGGCCGTGTGAAAAAGCCGGAATCGAGAGCATCATGGCTCCGAATAAACATGACCAGTATACTGCGTTGAGCGGGGAAACTCTTTTCATTACGGGCTTTCCAGCCAAAGAATAAGCCGTCCAGCTGAAAACACAGCCGATAATACAGAGATCTCCGAAGCTGATTCCTTTAGTCAGAATCGCAAGAGGGTTTCCATCTCCGACAACGGTACTTACTCCGACAAGAGCAATTAGAAATCCGGCCGCTTTTGATAGAGTGAATTTCTCTTTAAATATGATGGCGGAGCCGATGGCTATTACTGTCGGGACAGCCGCAATAATCAGGGCGGCTCGCCCGGCTGTAACGGTTTGAAGTCCAGTAAAGAACATTATGTTGTATAGAGCGACTCCGGTTATACCCAGAAATATCAATGGAAGCACGTCTTCTTTGTTGCACTTTGGAGCTTTTCCGGTTGCTCTGCATACGAGTATGAACATAAAAAATGTTGCGAACAGGAAGCGAAGAAAAGCCGCCGAATAAGGAGTCATATCTCCGGCGAGAATTCTTCCGGCAATCCATGTTCCGCCCCAGAATATAACAGATCCGATCAGTTTGAGATAAAGAATGCTGGATGATGACATTTATTTTTAATGCTCTCTTTAAGGAGTTTAAGGGAGATAAGGTCTCTAGCTTTTTAGATTTAAAGATGAATTATTTTGTTGGATGAAATGTGTCAAGGAAATGTATATGTGATTTGTACGAAAATGCTGGAGTTCTTGGTAATACTGTTTTACGAATATTATGCTGTAAATACTTCTAATTGGCTTTCAAAAGTTCTAATGATTATCAAGATTAGGGTTTTTTTAGTGGATTATTGTGTATAGTGGTTATTGTGCATTCATAGTTTTTTACTCTTAAGATGAATGCTTAGTTGCTGATTTGTGTTCTTTACTTTATTGACGTTGAAATATCTTGGTCTGATTTATGTTCTTAAAAAACAGGGTTTAGCTAAATTTTAGTCTGCTTAGGGTGGTGTGTGGCGTCTTTTATCTTGACAAAACCTTTAAAATTGAATTTTATTCGTATAAATACATGAGTAAGAGAAAGATTGACGAAACTGACAGAAGAATTCTGACAATACTTCAGAATAGTGGAAGGATTTCTAATGCCGATATCGCAAGAAAAGTCGGAATGGCACCTTCTGCTGTACTTGAACGAGTGCGCAAGCTGGAAAGCAAGGGCATACTTGTCGGATATGAAGCCATTGTGGACCCTAAATCTGTAGGCAGATCGCTTACAGCTTTCATTTATGTTAACGCAAGTGAAGGGGTAGGGGCTACAAAGACCGGCGCAGAATTAGCCAATGTTCCTGGAGTATTGGAAGTTCATTATTGCGCAGGACGGGACAGCTATCTTATTAAGGTCCGGTGCGAAGATACTGACGGCCTGGCTATCATGCTTGGCATTATCGGGCGCATTGAAACCGTAAGAGATACTAATTCCACCATCGTTTTAAATACGATTAAGGAATCCCGTGCTATCCCCCTGGGCGAGGATATTGATGACGGTTTTTAGCAGGCCGGAGAAATCTTCTGCTGAAATTTTGTAGCATAGTATGAATTGGAGATGTGAACGCTCCAGTTCTTGAAAGCCGCGAAACTTCGGTATGATTTTTAATCAGTCTGCGAAAAGTTTTTCAAAGACTAACATTAAAAATCATGGAGAAGATTTATGAGTGTAGAAATATCTACCCTTGACCCTCAGGTTATTGAGCGCGGTAAAGTCTTTTTTAAATCCATTTCCGGAGAAGCTCCATCCGTTTTTAATAAAGGCTGGTGGACTGGTAAGGTTATGGACTGGGCTATGAAGAATGAAGACTTTAAAGTTCAGATGTTCCGTTTTGTCGATGTTCTGCCTTACCTGAACACCTCAGAATCTCTTTCAAGACATATTGAAGAGTATTTTGCCGCAGACGATAGTAACATCCCGGACGTTTTGAAATGGGGCGCTACTAAAACCGGATTCGGCGGCGGACTTGTTGCAAAGGTTTTGAACAAAACCATCCGTTCAAATATTGAAGGTATGGCTCGTCAGTTCATTATCGGACAGAAGGCTAAAGAGGCTGTGAAAGGAATTCGCAAGCTGCGTAAAGACGGCTTTGCTTTTGTTCTGGATCTGCTCGGCGAGGCTACCGTCAGTCAGGAAGAGGCTCAGGCTTATCTTGATGGTTATCTTGAAGTTCTTGATGCCCTTGAGGGTGAATATAAAAAATGGGACGCTCTTGATGCTCCCGGCGATCTGGACTGGGGAAGTGCTCCTAAAATTAACGTCGCTGTAAAACCTTCTGCCTTTTATTCACAGTCCAAGCCTGTTGACCTTGAAGGGACAGTGCAGGGAATGATAAAAAGCATCGAGCCTGTCTATCAGAAAGTAATGGGTATGAACGGGTTCATGTGCATAGATATGGAAGCTCTTAAATATAAAGAACCTACCATTGAAATGTATAAAAGGCTTAGAAAGAAGTACCCTGAATATCAGCATCTCGGAATAGTTTTTCAGGCTTACCTTAAGTGCGTTGACCATGATGTCAAAGACTTGATCGATTGGGCTCGGGAAGAAAATCTACCAATCTCTATCCGTCTGGTTAAAGGCGCTTACTGGGATTATGAAACAGTCATTGCCAAGCAGAATGATTGGGAAGTTCCGGTGTGGACTCATAAGCCGGAGTCCGACATGGCTTTTGAACGCGTTTCCAAAATGATTCTTGAAAATCATGACATCTGTCACTTCGCCTGTGCTTCTCATAATATCCGTTCCATTTCAGCTATAATGGAAATAGCCAGCACAATGAATGTTCCAGATGAAAGATATGAATTCCAGGTACTTTACGGAATGGCTGAGCCTGTTCGTAAAGGACTCAGAAATGTAGCTAAGCGCGTTCGTTTATATTGCCCTTATGGCGATCTGATTCCCGGAATGGCTTACCTTGTTCGCCGTTTACTTGAAAACACAGCTAACGAATCTTTTTTGAAACAGACCTTTGCTGATGAAGCAGACATAAGTGTTCTTCTCAAGAATCCTGAACTGACTCTTGAGAGTGAATTGGCTAATAAACCCGCTGCTAAACCAGACAAAAGAATTCGCTATAAAGGCGTTGACGGAGAACTTGAGCCTTTCTCTAATTTTCCCCCTTCAGATTTTACTGAAAAAGAACAGCGCGACGCATTTCCTGTTGCGATGAGTAAGATTCGTAAGGAATTCGGCAAGCAGTATCCTCTTTATATTAACGGGCAGGATGTTGTTACCGGAGACACTCTCGATTCTTACAACCCTGCGGACCCTTCCGAGATTATCGGAACAGTTTGTCAGGCCGGGGTTGTCGAGGTTGATAAGGCTGTTGGCGTAGCTAAAGAGGCTTATATTGATTGGCGCAACGTTGAACCGAGAGTGCGTGCTCAATATTTGTTGAAAGCTTCTGCGTATTGCAAGGAGAATATTAATGATCTGTGTGCCATGCAGATTCTTGAAGTCGGCAAGCAGTGGGATCAGGCTCAGGCGGATGTAGGCGAGGCTATCGATTTCATGGAATATTATGCCCGTGAAATGATCCGCCTCGGTGATCCGAAACGTATGGGTAATTCTCCCGGTGAATTCAGTCAGTATTTTTATCAGGGTAAAGGTGTTGCTGCTGTTATTGCTCCTTGGAATTTTCCTCTGGCAATCAGCGTAGGAATGGTTTCAGCCGCGATTGTCTGCGGTTGTCCGGTTGTCTATAAGCCTGCGGGAATTGCTTCAGCAGTAGGACACGGACTTGTTGATATGTTTAAGGCCGCAGGTCTGCCGGATGGTGTATTCAATTATATTCCCGGTCGCGGGTCAGTTATGGGTGATCATCTCGTAGATCATCCTGATATAGCTGTAATAGCTTTCACAGGTTCAATGGAAGTCGGGCTGAGAATTCAGGAGCGTGCTGCAAAAGTTCATCCCGGACAGGAACACTGCAAAAAAGTTATCGCTGAGATGGGCGGCAAGAATGCAATCATTATTGATGATGATGCTGATCTTGATGAAGCCGTGCTCGGAGTTCTTTATGCTTCTTTCGGATTTCAGGGGCAGAAATGTTCAGCTTGTTCCCGCGTAATTGTGCTTGATTCCATCTACGACAGATTTGTTCATCGTTTGAAGGAAGCCGCTGAATCCGTTAAGCTCGGACCAGCCGAAGATCCTTCAAATTATATGGGACCAGTTGTCGATAAGGCTGCCCAGAAGAATGTACTTAATTACGGTAAAATTGCTGAAGAGGAAGGAAAGGTTCTTGTTAAACTTGAAGCTCCCGCCGAATACACATCAAAGGGCGGATGCTATACTCCTCTTCTGATAGTAGAAGGAATAACCAAAAATCACCGCATTGCGCAGGAAGAAGTCTTCGGACCTGTACTTGCTGTTATGCGGGCAGCGAACTTCTCCGAGGCTATAGACATTGCTAACTCAACACGTTTTGCGCTGACCGGAGCAGTTTACTCCAGAAGTCCTAAGAATCTGGAATATGCCTCCAAAGAATTCAGAGTCGGTAACTTGTATCTTAACAAACCGAGCGTTGGTGCTCTTGTTGAAAGACACGCCTTCGGTGGATTTAAAATGTCAGGTGTCGGATCAAAATCCGGTGGACCTGACTACTTGTTACAGTTTATGGACCCACGGTTAGTTTGTGAAAATACTATGCGCCGCGGATTTGCTCCAATTTCTGAAGACGATGACTGGGTAGCATAGCTACTACTTGGTGATTTACGAATATTGAAAAGGGGACTGCTTTTGCAGTCCCCTTTTTTTGTGAGTGATGTGTAGGTAAGTCTTACAGGATATGATTCTTTAATTGTTACAATTATTTAGTTTTCCTATCAATGAGTGGAGAGATCCTGCAAGAGATTTAATGCTGTTAACAGTATGAATTGATTTATCAACGCTTTCTGATGTTTCAGAAGAGATAGTGTTGATTTCCATGGTTGCTACATTTATTTGTTCGCAGGCTGCGGACTGCTCTTCTGTTGCGGTTGCAATAGAACGAACCTGATCAGCAGAGTCATTAACGATATCCACGATAGTTTTGAGAGATTGCCCTGCATCTGTAGCAAGGTCTGAGCACTGTCGGACAGACTCTTCAGTTGCTTCCATTATAGAAATGCTCGAAGCTGTGCCGGTTTGGATGCGGGAAATTGCATTGCCGACTTCCTGTGTGGCAGTCATCGTCTTTTCAGCAAGTTTGCGCACTTCGTCTGCAACGACAGCAAAGCCTCGTCCCGCATCACCTGCACGGGCAGCTTCAATTGCGGCATTTAATGCCAGCAGGTTGGTCTGGTCGGCAATATCAGAAATAACTCCCATAATTTGACCTATTGATTCCGCTTGGTGGCTGTGTTCAGCAAGGGCATTTTTTAAAGAAGCTGTGTGTTCCTGAACTTTATCTGTGGAGGTTACAACCTGTTCTACAATTGTAAAACCTTCGTTTGCTTTTTGGGTTGCTTCCTCTGTTCCGCTTGATGCGCTTGCTGAACTGCCTGCAACTTCTAAGATTGTTGCGTTCATTTGCTCGATAGCTGTAGCTGTTTCATGGGTGCGGTCTTTTTGATTGTCGGCACCAGTTTTTATTTCACGGCTCTGTTCGGAGAGTTCTTCGGTTGCTGTATTCAGATCAACAGTAATAGTCTCAATTTCTCCTGAAATTATTGACATTTTATCAATTAGAGAGGTTGCGTATTCTTTTTCTTTATGTGCTTCCAGCATGGACTGCTCAGCTTTTTCGGCTTGTGCATTAGCTTCAACACTTTTTTGCTGAGCTTCTTTCATGCTCAGTTCGAGTTTCACAATCATTTGGGCCATGGTGAAACGAAGCGATTCCAGTTCTCCTGTAAGCTCCATTTCGCTACAGGCTTTATAGTAGCCTTCACTTACCTGCAGAGCGCATTTTTCAAGTGCATTCAGCGGATTAAGTATTGATTTTATAATAAGTGTTATTGCAATTAACAGTAAAAGAGTTGTCGCAATTTCAACACTTATTACAATAGTTGATATTAGATTTTGTTGGTTCTCAAGAAATGCGCCGGCCTCGGTTGTCAGTTTTTTAAGGATCGGCTCCATTTGGCGTGCTATTTGAATAAATTTAACGTCGTCTTTTTTTATTTTTATTGTAAGACGGGCATATTCATCCATGTTGCGTTGGTATTCATCGAGATGCAGTAATAGTTCTTGTTTTCTTTCTTCTGTAAAATATGATCCGTTTATCTTAGAAACCAGATCAGTCATAATCGATTTGAAGTTTTCGAGTTGTTCGACTTCTACCCACATCATGAAATTCTTTTCATAGCGGCGCAGCATGTTAATGGAGGCTTTAAATGAATTGCCTTCTTCAAGTAAGTCTTTTTCAACATTACGGATTGCATCACGCAGTTTACCTTGTACTCCATCTTTATGTGTCAATCCGAGGCTTATATAATCATCCGATATTTGAGAAAAGGCAGACATGTAGATTGAAGAGTGTTTTATTCCTTCAATAGAAATTTTTTGTAAATTAGGGTCATCAATTTTTTTTAGATATTGCACCATTTTTTCAGAATTTGATTTCATTCTATCAAGGTACAGAGTTTCTTTACGCATTAGGAAATTCTTTTCCTGTCTGCGAGTTTGCAACAAATAAATGTCTGCGTTAACAGCATTTTCCTCAATAGTCATAGCTTTGTTGATTAATTTTTCTCCAACATAATTAACTGTGAAGATAGTTACTAATCCTAAGATTGCTAATAAGCCTATGAGCCATAATTTTATTCTAATTGTCATCAATTGTTTCCTTTTGCTATGCAATTGGCGATTCAGATGTCCGGAGAATAAAATACAAGCTATTAAACTTCAACACTAATAATATAATAATGTTACTTGGAGTTAGGAAAAGTATATTGGATGGTCGGGTTTTAATTTACCTGTTAAATAAGCGGGGTAGATTCATAAAAAAAGGGGACTGCTTTTGCAGTCCCCTTTTGAGTTAGATGGGTAATGAATGTATTTATTTTTTACAATTGTTTAATTTTTCAATTAATGAATGAAGATCAGAGGCCAGCCTTGTGATGTCTTCAACTGCTTCAACAGATTGATCAACACTTGCTGATGTTTCAGTGGAGATGGTGTTGATTTCCATAGTAGCAACATTAATCTGTTCACATGCCGCCGATTGTTCCTCCGCAGCTGTTGCAATAGATTGAACCCGGTCAGATGAATCGGTTACAAGATCAACGATTGACTTAAGGGCTTCTCCTGCTTTGGTGGCCTGTTTAGCACAGACTGTTACAGCGTTTTCAGTTTGTGTCATTATGTTAAGGCTTGAGGTTGTACCTGTTTGAATACCGGTAATTGCTGTGCCGACTTCTTGAGTCGCAACCATGGTTTTTTCTGCAAGCTTGCGGACTTCGTCTGCAACAACCGCAAAACCACGTCCTGCATCACCCGCGCGAGCAGCTTCAATTGCGGCGTTTAAGGCAAGCAGGTTGGTCTGGTCTGCAATGTCGGAAATAACACTCATGATTTGACCGATAGCGTTAGCTCGTGTGCTTTGCTCGGCCAGTGCATTTTTCAAATCTTTCGTGCGCGCTTGTACTTCTTCGGTGGAGGACACAACTTCTTCTACTATTGCGGAACCTTCCTGTGCTTTATTTGAAGCTTCTATTGTTCCGGTGGAAGCATCGGATGAGTTGCGGGCCACTTCCAGAATGGTGGCGCTCATTTCGTCCACTGCTGTTGCTGTTTCCTGAGTTCTGTCTCTTTGGTTATCAGCTCCGTCTTTAATCCCTTTAGCCTGCATTGAAAGTTCTTCGGCAGCTGAGTTCAGGCTGACTGCGATAGTTGCGGCCTGATCTGAAATTATAGACATTGTATCAAGCAGAGATGTTGCATATTCTTTTTCCGAGTGTGCTTCTTTCATTGCTTTTTTAGCATTTTCAGCCTGATGATCAGCTTCAATGCTCTTTTGTTCAGCTGTGTCCATACTTTTCTTTAGCACTACAACCATCTGAGCGATGATATTGCGAAGTGTTTCAAGTTCACCCGTAAGCTTTATCTCTTCGCAGGCTTCATATTTTCCTTCGCTGACATCTCGGGCACATTTTTGTAGCAAGTCAAGCTGGGTGATAATTGATTTTATAATGAGAGCTATCGTAAAAAACAGTATGATTGCCGTTGCCAACTCTACTCCGATAATCGTGTATGATATCTGGCTTTGGCGAGCGTGAAGAAATTTTTCAGCTTCAAGAGTCAACTCTTCAAGAATCGGCTCCATTTCATGCACTGTTTTTCTGAATTCGTTTTCATTATTTTTGATTTTTAGAATTAAGTTCGCATAATTATTCATATCTTCCTGATAAGAATTCAAGTGGCTAATTAATGACTCGGTGATATTTGGTGAATAGTCAGCCTCTTTTATTTGAGAGATCAGAAGTGACATGTTGGATTTGAATTTGTCAATATATTTGGTGTCTTGCCGCATAATGAAATCTTTTTCGTTTCGACGTAATTTCAAAACCATGACTTCAAGAGAGCTGTCCTTTTCCAGAATTACTTTTTCAACAAGATTTATTGTGTCGCGTAGTTGTTTTTGTAATCCGTCATTTTCTGAAAGACCTAATCTTATGTGGTCCTCTGTTGTTTTTAAAAAACTGTCCACATATAATGAAGCATGATCCAATCCCTCAATAGCGATATTGTTAAGGTGGGATCCTTTTAGGGCTTCAAGATCCTTTAACATTGTTTTTGATTTTTCTTTAAATGTTGAAATGTATTTTAGATCTTTTCGCATTAGGAAATCTTTTTCTGTTCTGCGGCTTTGCAACATGCTTATTTCAGCTTGAAATGCGTATTCTTCAATGTTCATAGCATCTTTCATGAGACTAGAGCCAACTATATCTACTATAAAAATGGCAAATAAACCCATAATTGCAAGCAATCCGATCAACCATAGTTTTACTTTAACTGTCATTCTGTTCATTCTCTTTTTTTATGATTTAATTGTTTTGTTTAAAAGAAATTACCTAATCAATTTAGTAGCTCAATGTTACTGTAATATTAAGATGCTACTTATTTGTATTATTATTTTCTAGTTAATTAAAAAGGACTCACTCATTAAGGGAATAAGTCTATTTGTTGCTTCCCATTCACCTTTTCTCCTGCTAAATGTTTAGATTGATAATTAGAAAAATTAAATTACGAAGGGTATATGGGGTCAGATTTTATTAAACTTGAAAAATCAGGTAGCAATCTTAAGCTTTCAGGTAGGCTTGATGCTGAGGGTGCAGGGAAAGTCTGGGAACAGGCTCGCTCAGAAGTCTCTTCCGGCGTAAATTCTATTGATTGTTCTGATATTGAATATATGGATGGAGGCGGAGCTTCTCTTTTCATGATGATGGATGCTGCTTGCCGCGATAGAGGTGTATCTCTGGCTATCAATAGTCTGGATCCTGAATTTACTAAATTTCTTGAACTTTTTGATGTCGAAAAAGCTTCACCGCCTCCGGCTTCCAGGGCTAAAAGAGGCGGCGTATACGGCTGGATTTATTCTATAGGAGAATCTGGTCAAATAGTTGCGAAGGATATGAGGCAGCAGATCGAGTTTGCCGGTAATTGTGTTCTTGCTTTTTTAGATATAGTTACCGGTCGTCGCCGTTTACGCTGGCCGGATTTTTGGCTGACAGCTGAAAAAGTAGGATCTGATGGATTGCCGATTATTTTGCTGATCGGTTTTTTGATGGGACTGATTATGTCATTTCAATCAGCAGTCTCTCTTCGCCGTTTCGGCGGGGAAATTTTTGTCCCTAATATGCTCGGTTTAGTAATGTTCAGAGAGTTGGGACCTATGGTTACCGCCATTTTACTAGCCGGTAGAACCGGCTCTGCATTTGCTGCTGAAATCGGGACAATGAAGGTAAATGAAGAGCTGGATGCATTAAGCACAATGGGGCTTAATCCGGTAAGCTTTTTAGTTGTCCCGAGAGTCCTTGCTACAATTTTAGTTACACCGCTTCTCACTTTATTTTTTAATTTTATGAGTCTTGTGGGAGGAGCTTTGGTCATGCTGTCCATGGGCTATCCTCTTGCTACCTTTTGCGGCAGAGTTTTTCAAAATGTGCAGTGGATGGATTTTTCCGGTGGAATGATGAAAGCTTTTGTATTCAGCTTTCTTGTTGCGGGAATAGGGTGTCAACGCGGCCTTGTTACTAAGTCCGGAGCCAGTGCTGTCGGTGATTCCGCGACGAGTGCGGTGGTCAGCGGAATTGTTTTGATCGCTGTTTTTGATGGACTTTTTGCCGTAATATTCTTTATGGCGGGTATTTAAATTGAGCCAGCCAGTCAAAAATATAATAGAGGTAGAAAATCTTACCTGTGCATACGGTGAGTTAGTTATAGTAAAGGATATTTCATTCGGCGTTAAGAGTGGGGAAATATTCGTTATCCTCGGTGGATCTGGATGCGGTAAAAGTACAGTACTGAAGCATCTGATAGGCCTTTTTCCACCGGCACAGGGGAAGATCTTAATTGACGGTGACGATATCGGTTCCGCTCATGGAAGTGATAAGCTTGATATTTTACGCCGTATCGGGGTGATGTATCAAACGGGAGCTTTGTTCGGTTCTATGACATTGCTTGAAAATGTGCGGCTTCCTTTAGAAGAATTTACCTCCATGCCGCTTGATGCCATGAATTATGTTGCCAGAATGAAGCTGTCACTTGTGGGGCTTGAAGGTTCTGCGGAAAAGATGCCATCGGAATTATCCGGGGGAATGATTAAGCGAGGGGCAATTGCCCGCGCAATGGCGCTTGATCCTAAAATTTTATTTCTTGATGAACCGTCAGCTGGCCTTGACCCTATTACATCTGCAGAACTTGATGAATTGATACGCAGTCTTTCGCGCTCGCTGGGGGTTACTTTTGTAATTGTAACTCATGAGCTTCAATCAATATTTTCCATAGCGGATAGAATTATAATGCTTGATAAAGGTACAAAAGGCATCATTGCCGAAGGTGATCCCCGCAAGTTGCGGGATGAATCTGATATTCCGTTAGTCCGCAGTTTTTTTCACAGAGAATTGGCTGATAAGACAAGTAATGCAACACCGGTCGTGGAGACAATATGAGCCGTAAGACAAATCCCTTCAGACTGGGACTTTTTGTAATAATTGGAACTCTTTTGTTCGTAATTGCACTTGCAATTTTAGGCGCAGGACAAATATTTGAAAAAACAATTAAAATGGAAACCTATATTAATGAGTCAGTCAATGGACTTGAAGTAGGCTCTCCCATAAAATTTCGCGGTGTAAAGATCGGGTCAGTCAGTACTATCGGTTTTGTAACTGATGAATATGTAACAATAAATGAAAGTGAATTAAGATATGTTTATATCCTTGGGGAACTTGACAGTAAGATGTTTAATTCTCTCGAAGGGGAGGATATGATAGAATCTCTGAAAATAGAGGTTCAGCGCGGCCTTCGTGCCCGTCCGGTTTCACTTGGCCTGACCGGTCAGCTATTTCTTGAAATTGACTATGTTAATCCCCAAAGAAATCCGCCACTCCAGATAACCTGGGATCCTGAATATCTTTATGTTCCTTCAGCTCCATCCATGCTCAGCAGGGTTGAAGGTGCTGTTGCTTCGATCAGTGAGACTCTGGAGGATATTAATCAAGCTAAGATTGCCGAAGCTGTTGATGATGTCCGTGCGGTAGCGCAAACTGTAAATGGATTTTTAAAGAAATCCGATGCCGCAGAAATCAGCAAAAATCTTACTGGAACATTGGCTCAGGCAGAAAAATTTATTGCCCGTATAAATACTCTGCTGGCAGATCCTGAAGTTGATCACTTGGTGCCGGATGTTGCTTCTGCTGCACATAAATTAAAAATTATCATGGATTCTACTTCCGGAGATATAATCGGAGCATTGAAAGATATTCGCAAAGCATCAGCAAGTGCCAAAAATGTAACCGGTGACATGGAAGGTTATCTGGAAAGTCCTGAGGGAAAGAAGACCTTAAGCGATCTGTCAAAGACCCTGAACAATATAGGACAGGCGTCGGATAAAATTAAGGACGCTGCAACCAGATTTGAAGGAACTCTATCACGGGTTAATGTTATGGTTGCAGGACAACAGGGAAACATTGAAGCTATTTTAGACAATGTACGAAGACTGGTAGAAAATTTACGGGAACTTAGCAGTGAAGCCAAACAATATCCTTCCGGAGTTCTTTTCGGAGATCCTCCTAAGAAAGGGCTGGTTAAATAATGGAGTGGACTGTGAAAGATTATATTTCAAAAAAAGCGTTAATACTGTTTCTTGCAGCAAGTATTTTAATTGTTGCTGTTTCCGGATGTGTAAAGCTCGAACGACCTTCGCTGGATCGTAAATATTATACGTTGTCGGCAGTTCGAAGTGGGCAGGGCGTATTTACGAATGGTACAACAAAAAATTTAATTGTCCGTCGTATTAAAGTTTCATCCCGGTATGAAGATAGAGATTTAGTGTATCACGTTTCTGAAAATGTATATGAAGCGGATTATTATAATGCGTTCTTCGTACCTCCTGCATCGATGCTGACACAGGAGCTGAAAGTCTGGATGGCTGATTCCGGTATTTTTGCCAATGTACTGGGGCCGGAAAGTATGGGAACCGGCGAGTTTTTGCTGGAGGGTGTAGTTAATTCTATTTATGGTGATTTTAGCGGACCTTCACCGAAGGCTGTAATTAATATGCAATTTTTCATGCTTGATAATTCCAGCCCGGAGATGCCGATAATTTATTCGCGTAGTTTCAATAGGGACGTTGTTGCAAAATCAGCTACCGCATCAGCGCTTGTCGTGGCAATGAATGAAGGACTCACCGATATTTTTAGTGAGCTTGAGAAAGATATAGCTAAAGTCGTAAACGTTAAGAATTAGGAAGCAGGGGCGCTACCAGTCTCACATGAAAAGTAGACTCTGTTTTTACCTTTTATTTTAGCCTGATACATGTTGTCATCCGCTCGTTTAAGCATTTTATCAAGACATTCGCCTGGTTCATATTCAGCAACACCTATACTAATGGTTTTATGAACAGGTGCTCCTTCATTAGGGGTATACTGTTCTTCTGCCATTGCTACGCGTATTTTTTCGGCTGTAAGTATAGCCTGTTTGCATTCCGTTTCAGGTAAAAGAATAATAAACTCTTCTCCTCCGTATCTAAAGGCTCTGTCTGAGTCGCGGATGGATTGCCGGAGGAGCTTGCCTACACGCTCCAGGACTTCATCTCCTGCGGAATGTCCGTAGGTGTCATTGAAATGTTTAAAGTCGTCTACATCCATTAGCAGGGCGCATAATGGTTTGTTGTCGCGCTTGCAGCGGTCAAATTCTGCGTGTGCAACGTCTTGTAGGTGTCTGCGGTTGTAAAGTCCGGTCAACTGGTCTGTGATGCTTAGACTTTTGAATCTTTCTTCACTTTCCCGTAACTTGTTTTCCGCTTTTTTCCTTTCAGATATTTCTTTTTTGAGTTTTAAATTTTTATCATCAAGTTCATGAAGCAAGAGGTTAAGTTGTGCAGAGTTGTCTTCCTGCAGTTCTTTAACTTCCATGAGTTCTTCGATAAGTTCTTCTTTACGAAGTTCGCTTTCTTTTTCTTTGGTGATATCTTTAAATATACATATTGAACTTTTGCATGAATTACTGTCGTCAGTGATATTTTTGACAGACATATCTACCCAAATTTCGTCATGGTTTTTATGCACCATGGGGAAAATTAAGTTGGTACTATATTCAGAATTTGAAGAAATATTTTTTATGAAATTAGCTGTATCCAGATCAGAGGATAGCATAATCTGATGAATTGGACTTTTTAAGGATTCTTCTTGTGAAAATCCGGTAATATCATTGAAACTTTTATTAGTAAAAATTATATTGCCGTTCTCATCGAGAACAACAATAGCACACGCCGCGTGTGCAAAAAGTTCTTTAAATTGGGCCTGTTCGCATTCTGGACATTTCTTTAAAATTTTATGTTTGAGTGTTTCATGCTTTTCACGCATGAGTACTAGCTCAGACGAAATCGATTTTAAGTCTAATTCATTGTTCATGTCACCCCTCCTAATACCACCCTTCGTATTATTGAGAAGAAACTTACGCTTATTTTTTCACTAATCAAGCTTTTTCTGCCGCTTATAATATAATTAATTAGGGGTTTAGGGAAAAAGTAATATAATTAAAGTGGTTGGTATAACCTTGCACTTTTGTAATTTTTAGACAACTATGTCGACGCACTTTGCTGATAAAGCAAGGCAGTAAAATAGTTAAGGGAATACAATACAATGATTACAATGAAGCTTCTTCTTTCGCCGATTATATGTGCGTTGATCGGTTGGGTCACAAATTTTCTTGCTGTTAAAATGCTTTTTCATCCGTACAAACCGATTAAAATCGGTCCATTTGTTCTTCAGGGGATTTTTCCTAAAAGACAGAAAGAGCTGGCGGAAAGTCTCGGTAAAATGATCGAGCGGGAACTGATATCTCATACTGATATCAAAAACGTTATTCATGATCCTGCTTTTATTGAAAAACATAAAGGGGTTATTCTTGAATATCTTGATGTCTTTTTTAGAGAAAAGCTGACAACTCTTCACCCTATGGTCGGAATGTTTCTGAATGATGAGAATCTTAAGACTGTCAAAGTAATGCTTTCCAAAGAACTTGATGAGATGTTGCCTAAATTGATTGAAACAACGGCTTCTGAGCTTGAGTGTTCGCTTGATTTTAAATGTTTGGTTCAGGATAAAGTTGAATGTTTTTCCATGGAGCAGCTTGAAGCAATTCTTTTCGGCATAATGAAGAAAGAATTCAGGTTTATTGAAGTAATCGGTGGTGTACTTGGGTTCATTATAGGTCTTATTCAGGTTTTCATTTTTATTATATAAATAATTTCTATAAAGATTTGTTAAGCCCATCATTATGAATTATCATTAATGATGGGTTTTTTTTATTGGGGGCCGGGGGTAATTGCGAAATGTCCGCAGGAGGTTCTGGTGAAAAAAATTATTTCTGTAGTGCAAGTCATGCTGCTGCTTATGATGGCATCATGTGCTCAGCTTACAGGTCCTTACTACCTTGAACAGGAAAAATACGATCAAGGAATTGCTGCTCTAGGCGAACAACTGAAAGAGAACCCCGAGGATGCTTCTTCAGCATATTATGTCGGGCGGTATTATCTTGCTTTGGAAAAACAGAAACAAGCTCAGCCTTATCTGCAACGCGCAGTCAAACTTGATCCGGAAAATGCCAATTATCATTTTTGGTTGGGAGTAGATTACTGGGCGTTAAAAGATTTTAAAAAGGAACGTGTTGCTTACGGGCGTGCGCTCACTTTAGACCCAAAGCATATTTCAGCAAATCTTTATCTTGGGCACAGTTACCTTGATAAGGGGAAATGGGCTGAAGCTCTGGTTCAGTATGATAAAGTTATTAAATTGGATAAATATAATCCAGAAGCTTTATATAACCGGGCAGATGCTTTGAAACATTTAGGACGATCTTCTGAAGAAATTACGGCTTGGAAAAAATTTCTAGAATATTATCCTGATGGGATTTTGGCTATGCGTGCTACCGAAAATCTTAATTTGCACGGAGATTTTACCTACCGTAATTTTATTTTAGGTAAGCGTAATGTTACATTAAAAACAATGAAATTTAAGACTGAATCAGCTCGTCTTGATGTTGCCAGTAAAAAATCGCTGCATGTGCTTGCTGCGATGCTTGAATCAAATAAAAAACTTAGTTTTCATATAGTGGCTTATAAGAAAGGAGACGTTGCTTTGGCTAACAAGCGTGCCCAAAGTGTTCGTGATTATATTATGGGAGGCCACCCACGGTTAGACTCTAAAAGAATGGAGCTGAGTTGGTTCGGTTCTGCAGAGCGCATTAAACGGGGAGGCAAAACCTTCTCCATTGATGACTCCGTTCAATTTATTACCGATGTTCAATAGAACCAATAGGAAATTATTATGAAAAAATTATTTAAAGTACTCTTTGGCGGTTTTGCCGTGCTGACTCTTTGTGTTGTATTAGTAGCTCCTTCCGTTTTAGCTCAAGAGGTTACTGCAACGGATGAAGCAGGCATAACTGAAACAACGACTGACGATACGACAACGACTGACGATACCACGACGACTGACGATACTACTGCGACTGACGATACGACAACTACGGACGAGACGACGACGGATGAAGGAACTGAAGAAGTTTCGGCTCCTTCATTTTCAAGTCCTGCTCAGGCAGCAAAAGCTGAAGCTTTAGCCGAAGCCGCATCGTCCGCTGCTGCGGAAATAAGTGCTGAAGAAATTGCAGAAGCAGAAGCTGTCGTGGATACTGCCAAGTCAGCTGTTGATGAAGCTCAGGCTGCTGTTGATGAAGCTGCTGCATCAGGTGATGAAGATGCCTTGGCTGCCGCAGAGGCTGATTTTGCGACGGCGCAGGAAGCGCTTGAAGCCGCACAGGGTGCAGCTGATAATACCCTTGCCGGAGCTGCCTCCGTTGATGTTGAAACAATTTCTTCTATGCGTGCTTCTGGTATGGGATGGGGCGTAATTGCTCAGGAGCTGGGAGTTCATCCAAGTACTTTGGGTCTAGGGCTTCAAAAACAGACTCGTGAACGTGAAGCTCGTGCCACAGCAAAGTCCACTAAGAGTAATCGGGCCACCGGACGTAACACCAAAGAAGGTGTATCAAAGACCCCCGGAGTTTCCGGTGGTAAAGGTGATAAGTCTATCGGTTTGAGCCGAGCTTCGAGTACTGCGAAGAGTGGCGGCAAGGGGTCTAAGTCTTCTAACGACAGTTCAGTCTCAGGTGGCCGCGGTAATTCCGGTTCAAAAGGCTCAAGTGCTGGAAATACTGGAAACGTCGGTGGTGGAAACAGCGGTAAGAGCAGTGGAAAAGGAAATAGCGGAAATAATGGTAAGGGCGGCGGAAACAGCGGTGGTAAAAAGTAACTGACCACTGTTTTTCTGTTCGTTAATAAGATAGTAAAAAAAGCGTCTCTGAAGTAATCTTCAGAGACGCTTTTTCTGTTGTGAAACATACCGTAAGAGGTAATGGAGATGCTTAATGGAATGGGGTGAAGTAATCAGGGTAACTCTTTTTCTCGGGACGGGGATAGGTCTTGCATTATGGGAGAAAGCCGTCCCTCGCCGTAATGGTTTGCCTGATCGGGGTTGGAGGTGGAGTAGTAATCTGGGGATGGTGGTAATTTCAGCTATCCTTGTCCGGTTTATATTTCCTGTCCTGCCTGTTGCTTTGGCTTTTATTGTCCTTAAAAATGGCTGGGGCTTGATTCCTTTAGTGGGATTGCCATTCTGGGGGGAGGGTGTACTAGGCTTTGTTCTTTTGGATTTGGCAATTTACTTTCAACATCGGGCTTTTCATTTCTGGCGCCCTTTGTGGTTATTGCATCGTATGCATCATGCCGATACATTTTATGATTTTACAACGGGAGTTCGCTTTCATCCTTTAGAATTTATTTTGTCCATGACCTTTAAACTTATTTTGGTTGTCGTGTTCGGTATCCAGCCGTTAGCAGTGCTTTGTTTTGAAGTGGTTTTGAACTGTCTGGCTATGTTTAATCATGGCAATATCCGGCTTCCGCAGAGAGTGGACGAGGTTATGCGTTTATTGGTTGTTACGCCGGATATGCACCGGGTGCATCATTCTACAGATATGCGCGAGATGAATCAAAATTTCGGTTTTAATTTACCATGGTGGGACAGGCTTTTCGCAACTTACAAAGCTCAGCCGGATTTGGGACACGAAAAGATGGTTATCGGGCTTAATATTTTTAGAGATAAAAAATATCGTTCACTACACCTGATGCTGGCGATGCCGTTTATTAAAGCAGGAGCCACGAAGCTAAAAGTAGAAAAGCCAGAGAAAGTAGAAAAGTTAGAGTAGGAAAGATAAATTAAGAAATTAGAGCAGGGCGAGTAGAACAGATATATAAAGTAGTTATAAGTAGATTAGTAATAAAAAAGCGTCCCAGGATTAAAATCCGGGGACGCTTTTTGTGTTTTTATGGAAACTAGAATTATTTTCCGGCGCAACGTTCTAAGAATAATTTGTGACGTTTTGCATAAGGAGGGAAGTTAAAGAAAGCTGATCCTGAAACAAGCACATCTGCGCCCGCTTCAACCAATTCTCTGCAATTATCGATGGTGACACCACCGTCGAGCTGAATAAGGGTATCTGCTCCCTGTTCAGTAATCATTGCTTTTAAATCCCTGACTTTGTCTGTGCAGAAAGGAATATATTTCTGCCCACCGAAGCCGGGGTTAACACTCATTATGAGAACCATGTATAACTGCGGAATCAGATACTTAATTGATTCCAGAGGAGTTGCCGGATTGAGAGCAATGGCGGGTTTCGCACCTGCTTCAACGATGGCGGCAACAGTTCTTTCAAGGTGATTTGTAGATTCAGCGTGAATGCAGATAAGATCTGCACCGGCATTAGCAAAGTCAGTGATATATCTTTCAGGCTGTTCAATCATAAGATGACAGTCGAAAAACAGATTGCATTCTTTACGCATGGACTTGATGACGGGCGGACCAAAGGTGATGTTCGGCACGAAATTACCGTCCATAACATCAAGATGAGCCCATTTCAGTCCTGCTTCTTCAAGAGCCTTAAGTTCGTTTGCCAATCTGCTGAAATCGCATGAAAGCAGCGAAGGTGAAATTATGGTTTCTTTTTCAGCCATTAGTCATTCTCCTTGCTTTCGCCGTCCATATTAAAATCTACTTTGATTTTAAACATAGTGCTTGCTGGCAGATTGAGGATATCAATTCCGGTTTTATCAGTGATGGACTGGAGTGTGTTTACAACATTATCCCAGTCCGGGCCGATGTAAGTGAACCATATGTTGAATTCATTTTCACGAAGATAATTATGAGTGACACCTTTGTGTTTATTAACTTCGGCAACGAATTCTTCGATTTTTTCTTCGGGTACTTTAGCCGCGCAAAGGGTTGATCTCCAGCCAAGTTCTCTTGAACCGAAGTTTGCTCCTATCCTGCGGATTACACCCTCTTCTCTAAGCTTCGCAACCCTGTTCAGGGCTTCATCTTCGTTAATCCCTACCTGTTCGCCGATGACAGCGTATGGACGGGAGGCGATAGGAAATCCTGATTGGATGATGGCAAGTATCTGCTTATCTAAAGCGTCCATTTAGGAGTCCTTTTTCGGTTTTTTCTTTGGAGTGTATGAACACAGCGGTTCAGGTCCGAGGTAGTTGCCTTCCATTGTGGCAGCGCGGGCGCGGCAGCCTCCGCAGACTTTTTCAAATTCGCAGTATCCGCATTTACCGTCATAGGTTGCCGGATTTCTGAGATTTAAAAATTGCTGAGATTTGCTCCAGATCTGCGGGAAAGGAATGTCGCGGACGTTTCCGCAATCAAGGTCAAGGTAACCGCAAGGCTGAACTTGTCCGGTGTGAGAAATAAAACAGAAACCGACTCCGCCGAGACAGCCGCGGCTTACTGCGTCGAGGCCGAAATTCTCGAAATTAACTGGGATTCCGTCTTCTTTAGCACGTTGTCTCAGGATGCGGTGATAGTGAGGAGCACATGTTGCTTTAAGCTGCATGTCAGTGGTTTTCTGGAAGTCATAGAACCAGTTCAGCACTTCTTCGTACTCATCGGCACTGATAACCTGCTCGCCAAGTTCAGAAGCTCTGCCTGTAGGAACCAGCAGGAAAATATGCCATGCCGAGGCTCCGAGGTCTCTGGCAAGGTGGAAGATTTCCTTGAACATGTGCAGATTGTTACGAGTTACCGTGGTGTTGATCTGGAACTCAATTCCTGCATCTTTAAGGAACTGAATGCCGCGCATTGATGAATCATACGCACCTTTCTCACCTCTGAATTCATCGTGAAGCTCAGCAGAAGCGGCATCAATTGAGATTGAACACCGTTCAATTCCGATTTCTTTGAGGGTAACGGAGTTTTCAGCGGTAAGAAGTGTTCCGTTAGGTGCCATTACGCAGCGCAAATCTTTTGTCTTGGCGTAGGCGACCAGCTCGAAAACATCTTTTCTGAGCAGAGGTTCTCCGCCTGTGAAAATAATGATGGGGTTTCCAGTTTCAGGGAAAGTATCGATGAGAGCTTTTGCTTCATCAGTGGAAAGTTCACCGGGATAAGGTTCCGGATGGGCTTCCGCGCGGCAATGCTTACACGCAAGGTTGCATGAACGGGTTACTTCCCATGCAATCAGTCGCAGAGGTGGTGATCCGTCAGCGTTTTTCTGAGGGATGGGATTAACGCCCGGATGACCAGCAGGATGTCCGGCTGGATGTGAATTGTTATTATCACTCATATTATTTATTACCCATGTATTTGAGTACGTCTTCTGTGAAGTAGGTCAGGATTAAATCTGCTCCGGCACGTTTAAGCCCGATAAGAGATTCCATGACTACAGCTTTTTCGTCAATCCAGCCGTTTATTCCGGCTGCTTTGATCATCGAATATTCGCCGCTGACTTGATAAGCCGCAACAGGCAAATCAAAGGAGTCGCGGACCATGCGGATGACATCCTGATACGGTCCTGCCGGTTTGACCATGAGAATATCCGCACCTTCGATAACGTCTGCGGCTGCCTCGCGAAGTCCTTCGCGTGCGTTTGCAGGGTCCATCTGGTAGGTTTTGCGGTCGCCGAACTGAGGAGAGCTTTCCGCTGCTTCCCTGAAAGGTCCGTAGTATGCAGATGCGTATTTCACAGCGTAAGACATTATGGGAAGTTCTTCAAATCCAGACTCATCAAGCAACTCGCGAATGGCGGCAACGCGTCCGTCCATCATATCGGAAGGGGCTACTATGTCAGCTCCTGCTTTTGCATGAGAGAGAGCTGTTTTTGCAAGAAGATCAAGGGTCGGATCATTAAGAACTCTACCGTCCTTGATTAACCCGCAGTGCCCGTGCGACGTGAATTCGCAAAGACAGACATCAGTACAGACAACGAGGTCCGGCCAGAGCCCTTTAATCATTTTAACAGCCTGCTGAACAATGCCTTCTTCAGCATAGGCCTGTGAACCTACGGAGTCTTTTTCTGCAGGAATTCCGAAAAGTATCAGGCTCTTAAGTCCGTTTTCAACCGCTTCACGAACTTGCAGTTCAAGCTGTTTAAGGCTTAGTTGAAACTGGCCGGGCATGGAAGAGATAGGTTTTTTAAAGTTTTGATTGTCTGTTTCAACGACAAAATAAGGCATCATTAAATCAGCGGGGGAAAGGGACGTTTCTCTGACTATATCGCGAATTACAGCGGTTCGTCTGAGTCTGCGCCCTCTGTGAAAGTCGAATACCATAGCTTTCTCCGTTATAAACGGTGAAACGTTGCAGAAATCCGGTAAGTGTTGGCCGGAAAAGCTTTATACCGCAAATCCCGGCGGACCTCAAAGAAGGCCGCCGGGATTAATATATCGTCGTCTGGGCGACTACTGAGTGTCTGTTGTGAGCAACAGAATGCAGCAGCTAGTCTTTTTTGATTTCTTCGTCGGTGAGGTAACATGCCGGGTCTTGAGCCCAAATGTCATCGTAAACAGCTTCAGCTCTGGCGCGGAAGTTACCGGCACAGATGTTGAGGTAACGACATTCTGCACATCTACCGCCTACGTAAGGCTTTTTATCTTTAAGTTTGTGGAGCAGTTCAATTTTGGGATCGGTCCAGATTTCGGAGAATGGGCGTTCAAGCACGTTTCCGAAAGTATGGTTACGCCAGAACTGGTCTGCGTGAACCTGTCCGTCCCAAGAGATACAGCCGATACCGCGACCGGAGCTGTTTCCTTCATTGTACTGGAGAAGCTTAAGAACTTCTTTAGCTCTTTCAGGATCTTCTTTAAGCATACGCAGGTAAACGTATGGTCCGTCAGCGTGGTTGTCTACAGTCAGGATTTCTTTAGGAGTTCCTGCATCAGCCATGGCTCTTGTTTCGTCCATAATCAGATCGACAACCTGACGTGTTTCTGCGTGAGATAGATCTTCTTTGATCATTTCAGAACCACGGCCTGAATATACCAGATGGTAGAAACATGCTCTTGGAACTTCGAGTTCTTTAAGAAGTTTGAAAATGGTCGGAACTTCTTTCCAGTTATGTTTGTTGAGTGTGAAGCGCAGACCTACTTTAAGTCCTTCAGCTTTACAGTTTTCAACACCTTGAAGAGCTTTTTTGAAAGATCCTTTTACACCGCGGAACTTATCGTGAGTTTCTTCTCCGCCGTCGAGGGAGATACCTACGTAAGAAAGGCCGACTTCTTTAAGTTCTTTAGCCTTATCTTTGGTGATGAGAGTTCCGTTAGTAGAAATAACAGCTCTCATACCCTTGCCTACTGTGTAATGAGCAAGTTCAACCAAGTCTTTGCGGACAAGTGGTTCGCCGCCGGAGAAAAGCATAACTGGAGCACCGAATTGTGCAAGGTCGTCAATTATGGTTTTTGCCTGAGAGGTTGAAATCTCGTCTTTACCGTCAGGGTCAACAGCCTGAGCGTAACAATGAACGCATTTAAGGTTGCATCTTCTGGTCATGTTCCAGACGACAACAGGTTTTTTATCTTCGGAAAACTGGAGAAGATGGGAAGGGAGTTTTGCTGAATCACGTCCGTAGCGCAGGACATCAGAAGGTTCAACAGCGCCACAGTAAAGTTTTGAAATACCAATCATTTAAAAAGTCCTCACTAGCCGGGGAAATAGTTTCCGTGCCAGGTTATTGGGTTAGAACGATTTTTTTCAGGGACGGAGGCCTATTCATTAAATCTCGATTCCGTCGACTCGTGAAATTATCGATTATTCATACTGAATGAGTGGTTTGGATTACCACAAATGACGACAGGGGAAAAGTCGAAATTAAGTGTATTGTTTAATATATGTAATTATTTGAAATTAAAGTAATATTTGTTGGATATGATATGTTTTGAGAAGGTGGACCCCAAAAAAAACATCCTCCTTAGGTTCTAAACTGAAGGAGGATGAGTGAAACATGTAATTATTTAAAAGCTAAGGTGTAATTGAGACTTGTACTCTGCGGTTCAAAAGTTTGTTATATTTAGTGCTGTTGGGGACCAGAGGTTTCGATTCTCCAAATCCCGTGGTTGCGATGCGGGTTGCGGAGATAGGGAAGTTGTCAGCAAGATATTTCTTAACGGCGTCAGCTCTTTTTTTGCTCAAGTCCAAATTATATTCTGCGGACGCGTCTGAATCTGTGTGCCCGGCAATAATGACGCTTTTATCTTTTAGCTTATCACTGATCAGTGCTTTTCCAAGTTCGTTTAAAAGCGGATAGGATTCCGGTTTAATTGTCGCAGAATCTACATCAAACTGAACAGCCAGGTTAATCGATTTGGCTTTTGGCGGAGAAACTGGCGCACGGGTCTGTGCAGGAGCTATCTCTTTATTGGGTTCTTGCGGAGCGATTTGTTTGTCTGTTGAAGAAGGTACGTTCTGCTCAGGATTGTATGACTGTATTTGCGGTTTATCCGCTTCAGCCATAGCTGCTGAAAGTCCGGCTATAATACCTTTATTGGTGTTTTCATAACGTGCCCATGAAGTCAGCGGAACAGCCATGTCAGTGGCAATAGTTTGAACTATTTCGAAAAAGGCTGAATCAGGCATGCGGTGTTCACGTTTAACAAGGATAAAATCATCATCCATGCGTTTTGGTACGCGCCCGGACTGTTCGAAAGAGCAAACCATATGTCCGCGCTTTGTCTCATAAATTTTAACTTGAAGAGTCACCGCAGAGTCGTCCATTGTATGCCCTAGGTAGAGATACGGAACAAAGCCGACCACTAGTAAATCGAATCCTCTTGCACGCGCTGTAAACATGGCATCATCCAGTCCGCGATATACAAGCCTTTCGTCAAAAACCATTGAAGGAAATATTTGGAGGCTGGTCCAGTTTTGCCAGACATTTTTACCGATGAGTTTGCCCCAGTCTTTTCCGTCATTCATAGTCTGAGTCACATGATATGGATAGAATAGAGCTGAAAGTGGACCGTAATGCGGTTTTTCCGGTCTGGAATAAACCATAAGCTGAGATAACTGCACTTTCACATCTTCGTAATAGATGGATTGAGCTGTCAGCTGAGGTTCAAATTTCGTGCATGCAGATAACAGCAAAACTAATATTATCAGATACTTTTTCATTATATATATCTTAGGTGAAAGGTTTCGCTTCATTGCGTCCGAAAAATGACTATACTCCGTATGTCTTAAATGAAGCAATATTCATGCCGTATGATCGTTATTTTTTGAAAAGAGGATAATAAAAAATGAGCGATCCTTTTGGGAAAGGATCGCTCATTTTTTATTGAATCAGTTTTGTCGGGGAAGGGGCCGTCTGCATTGATTCCAGAATCTGCTCTCTGGATTGTATCAGGCTTTCACGCAGTTCAAGTTTTCTCTGTGTGGATAGTTTTTTAAATTCAGGCTGCATTGTCAGCTTGGTAAGCTGTTCCATTTCATCCTTTATTCTTTCCACCCTTTGCAGAACATTACCTTCCGGCTGACATACTTGTGAGCAGGCATCGGCAAGTTCGGATATTTCTTTTGCCATGCTCTGGAAGCTTTTAGGATTAATATCTTTTGCTAATTGTATTCGTTCTTTAGCTTGATAAATAAGTTCGTTAATCCATCCAAACATATGTATGCCCTCGAGCTGTTATATTGTCGGTTGGCTAAAGTGTGAGAAAAAGCCAAGTATGACTAACATTAACATTACAGGCATGATCATTGAGAGAACAACCCGTAAATATGATGTGTTGTGTATGTTTTTATAGGCAATAATAGAAATGGCCATACAGGCAACAGCTCCGACCATATCACCGATAACGGGTATTATGCAAAAGACTATAGGAGCATATGAGTATGCTGTGGCCCTGAACGTTGCTTGATATCCACGATCCCCAGCTCCAAAAATCATAAGCATTACGTGGGTTATCCCGATAAGAGGAAAACTCATACCGGCTAATAATAGTGGATATATAAATAATGACATTAACCCTGAAAGACTGCCCTCAGCAAGGGAATTTGCGATCATTGAATCGTTCATAATCTGACCGACGTCGGAACCAATGGTGGTATCAACTCCGGCTGTAGCCCATATGAAATTACAAATTTCTTGAAATTCTGCTAAAAGGATGAAGAAAATAAGAGGTTTGATGAATCCAGTAAGAGGCATGTCTTTAAAAAAAGTATTAGGAGAAAGAAAAACTTTTTTTATTGTAAGAAATAGAGCCGGGAAAAATCCGTATTTTTCCATGAATTCAAAAGGAACTTCGTTGTCCGCAGGTTCCTCATCTTTATTTTTAGTTTCTTTATTAGTGGGGCTTTCGTCGGGAGACATGGAATTAAGGCTTTTCCATATGTCAGAATCCGTTTCTGATTTAGTCTCTTCCTGAATGTCTTCTTGGTTATGCTTAATTTCCTGATCCAAATCCTCATCTTTATCTTGATACATGTTTACTGATTCGGCTGGGGCCTGCTGTGGGGGGAAATTATTTTCCTCGTGTGCAACAGGTTGTTGTACTTCTTCAGAATCGATATCCGGATTTTCATCCAAAGATCTGAATTTGAATTTGATTTGGCATCTGGGGCAGGTTGCAAGCTGTGCGTTTGCAGGTATTTTATCATCCGGAATTTCACTGGTGAAATTACACTCGGGGCAAATAACTTTCATATTAATTCCTTAAGGCTGATTGTCTGAATAGTTTGGTCAGACCTAATAAATTTTATATTGTAAGGCAATGGTAATTGTTCACGAACATCATCTATATAATTATTGAGGGAAGAATTATAGGCAGTAGTGGAACATTTTTTTGCGGTTTAAGTAAGTCTGAAGCTAGCTTTGGAAATTCAGAACCTAGTTTGTGATTGAATTTTCCGGCTGTCGCGTTATTAAAATTCGCTAGTTTTGACTCAATTTCATCTCGATTTTTAATTAGATGGGTAAGGTGCCTGATAGGCGACCCCGCAATTATTCCTGTTTGTCCTTCCAATCCGACAATTTGTTCATGAACTTTGTTGATGAATTTAATTTTAGAAGATTTGCGAAAGAATCGAAGTTGCAAATCCGGCCAAAGTCCGTATCCCATCCGACAGTAATCTTTGTCGGGGTAAAAGGTTAAGCGCGGAAAATACCATCCCTCACATTGCTTATATGAGGCAATTCTTTTTAGTAACTCCCAGTCTTTATTTAAAAAGCGTTCGTCCGCATCCAGATAAATAATCCAGTCACCGCGACAGTGGTTTAGCATTACATTTCGCTGCGAAGCAAAATCATTATTCAGCGGGTTGCAGATATTTACGATTTTTATGTCCGAGTCGCAAGAGATTCCGGGAATATCTGAATAATTTGTACAGTCCCAGATAAGAACAAGCTCGTAAAGCCATGCGGGAAATGAAGAAATAAATGAATTAAGGTCTGGCTCGTCGGGGCTGACTATTGCTGCCGCAGAAATTTTTACGTCTGTATCGAAATGTTCAGGAATCTGAATGTGATTACATCCTGAAAAAAGTTTTTGTAGGGATTGGTGCTTTTTTTTGCTTTCGCCCTGAATGCAGGGATTAAGAATCAGATGACTTTTTTCTGCTGTGAATCCGTACTGAATCAGAAGCATAAAAATTGCCCATATGGATGAATCAACAAGCAGGTGGGAGTTGGAGTTGTTTGCATCCAAAACAAAATTGCTATCGCTGAGTTTTTGGATGTTTTCTGGGTAAAGATCGCAAATGACGAATTTCATCCATTCAGGTTTAGATTTTGCGAGATCGTCAGCAAGCTTTCCATCTCCAGCTCCGAAAAGAATAATTGATGAAGAACCGGATTTTGTCGCAAATTGCAGGTGTTTCTGGACAATTGCTTCTGTTTCGCAACTTTTTACAACAGCATTGTCCTGCTTTTGTCCTTCAAGTTTAAAGGAAAGGATTTGTTTTGAATATAGATCAAACGGATGTTTCATATTATTTTTGAAAGCCTTTAGATTCTAGCAATTCAATATAAATATTTCCGAGTTTTGTTGCAACGTCCTGCGTTCTGAACAGTTTAGATGCTTTGTTTCTTCCGTTTTCTCCCATTTCTCGAGCTTTATCTGGATGGGTGAGAAGAAGTTTGACTGCTTCTGCGTATTCTTGAGCACTATTGGCTATCAACCCCGTTTCACCGTGATCGACAAGCTCCAGTTGGGCATTGTCACGTAATTCTTTGCAGGGATGAGTTATTACAGGGAGGCCCGCCGCCATTGCTTCTGCTATAACTAGGCCGAAAGATTCTCCGGTGTCATTTGCATGGGCTAGAAATGAAATAGAGTTGAAGAAGTCCGAAAGTTCTTTGTCCGTTAAAATTGGTGTTAAAAAATTAACATACTTGTTGAAGTTGTTTTCCGTTACGAATTTTTCAGCCTCTGGAATTCCTCCGATAATATTGTAACTGAAAGGAGCGAGTTCTTTTTTTTCCACCATTTTGTGTAAATTGGGTAATATTCCAAGTGCGAGAGTTGACCATTTGCCGGGATCTGCTCGAGAAATACGCCCGAATGTGTGCGGTGGGAAGTTACGTTCAGCGGGGCTGTGAGTGGCGAAGAAATCTGTATCAACCGGATTATAAAGTACAGAGTATTTGGGAGGTAAAGCTGGAATGAAATTTATTTTTTCAAACCGTTCCGCGCAAAAGTGAGATACGAACAGGTGTCGGTCAATTATCTTCCCGTCCGGGCTGGGATCGTGATGCCCGAAGACGTTGGTTTCAACAATAACGGGTATGCGGGCAAGTTTAAAAGGGCGTAAATATCCCGGTTCGGCCCATCCGGCGCGATGCAGATGAACCACATTCGGTCGAAATTTTTCAAGAAGAGGCAGAATATCGAGTCCGATGAATGTTTCTATACCGGAATCTCGCAACAGTTTTGCTCGAGGTCCGTTGGTCGGGGAAAAAACTGCCGTATAAAATTTCCCTTTATCAAGGTTGGTGACAAATGATTGCATCACCTTTTCTGTGCCTCCAAGTCCGAGCGAAGAGGCTACGTGCAGTACTTTGATTTTTTCTTCTGCCATGATTAATATTAAGTGACAGATAAGAGGTCGGAAGTAAAGAAATCAGCATTAAAAAAGCCCCTGAAAACAGAGGCTTTGAGAGTTTATTTGTTGATAGTCATCGTAATTGCTTATCGGCTGGTACCGTAGGCATTGGCTGCTTTTTTAAGGCGCATGGAATTCGGGGCAGGCATGTTTTTAGCCGCTGTGGGAAGTCCGTATCCTGGATCATTAACGAAGCTGGCATTAATGTTTGTTGATCCGCTTGAAGACGTGGAATATGTCTGTAAGGGGACAGCATTCTGTGCTTCCATTGTCGGAATGATCTCTCTGTAGGCAGAGGCAATTCCGTCAATTATCCTGACAACTTCATCTATTTTTTCATTGTCCATCTTTAAATTTGCCTGCAACAGTCTTGTGTTGCAATAGATATAAAGCTGGCTCAGATTTTCAGCGAGTTCTCCGCCTTTTTCCTTGTTAAGACTAGCGGTCAGTTCTGAAATAACTTCAATAGCCTTTGAAATAAGAATACCTTTGGCAGCGTAGTCCTTCTCGTTAATCTTAACTTTTGCCTGCTTCAAGAATTTAATGGCGGCATCGTAAAGCATCAGGAGAAGTTCTCCCTTGGAAGTGGTGTGTACCTGAGTGGAAAGATATGCTTGTGCGGCTTTATGCATTTATTGCTCCTCCTGCCATATTAATCGGTATGTTTTTTTAAAAACATTAGAGGTTAATTGCATTATTCTGTTAATACTGTTAGTTATTTGTTTATTAAGGAAATATTTTACGATTTAAGTTCTTAGCTGCTGCCAGAACCTAATTGCTTAATACTTGAGGTCAGCTGTGCCTGCATACCTTGATATTTACCGAGTAACGCATCAAGTCGGGCATATTTGTTAGTCAGATTCTTTTCAAAAAGTTCAATTCTGTTTTCTTCATATTCTATCTTTTTATCAATGCTGCTAATGATGCTTTTGTAGTTCTTCTCAAGAATGCTAAGCGGTCCTTCTTCACCGGTAATGTCAGTAATGGCTCCGGACATTTCTCCGGCCTTACCCAGCTTGATATGAACTAGAATCGCGTCATCCGCTTTGCTGCTCGCATTTCCGTAGGTTCCGTCATTATGGTTTTCAACCCGAATAGCTAAACCTGCTTCCGGGTGACCTCCGTTACCGGTAATTTGCCACGTTGCAGCATCTACCAGCGCTGTGTTTCCGTTGATAGTTGCGGAAATCAGCTTACCCCCGGATATTTCATATTGAACATTATAGTCGCCCGGATCTGTCACACCGGTAATGTGGGAAAGATATTCAACATTTGGAGAATCGCTCTCCCCTTTGTTGTTGGCTGCAAAAAGTTCTGCAACAGCATAAGGATCGTCCAGTAAGGCCGCATTCAACTTGTCGCTGTCAATCTCAAGAAGCCCCATTTTATCGCCGCCGGATTCTGCGTTAGTCATGATTCCAAGCTGCGAGAGAGCTGAATATTTATCCCCTTTGAAGTCTCCGCTGGGCAATTGTTCATACCACGAAAAGCCGATACCTTTGCTGGAAACAATATCTTTTAATCTCTGACCGATTAATAGTTCAACACCGTAGTTACCGGTAAGGAGTGATCCTTTAGCTTTTTCAGAGCTGGTATCAACCTTTGTCAGGTCTTTTATGAGGGTTCTTACTGTATTTACTTGATCAACAAATTTTTGGACATTTTCAACCATACCGGATGCATCTGTGGTGATACCAACATTAATAGTAGATCCAGGGGCCGTAGTTTTTTTAAGGTTGATGGTTACGCCGTCTATGACATCATTGATGGAGTTGGTATCCCGTTCAATCCAGTCGCCACCCCCCGGAGGGAATCCGTCTACTTTAATTTTTGAATTTTGTGCTTCCTGGGTTTGTCCGAAATCTCCGGCATTGAAAATCATTCCGGTCGTATTGGAAATTATGACCTGATTATCGGCTCCAAGATCGAGACCGTAAATTTGTAGATGGGTGGTTGTTCCATCATTAATGGTTGTAGCTCTGATTTTGCTTCGCGAGTCCGCATGGGCATTTATCATATTGACAAACCCTTCCATGGTGGTCCCTGCGGCAATGTTGCTGAGGGTTACGGATTCACCTTGATACGAAAAAGTAAACGAGCCGGTTGAAGTAAATATTGGATCTTTAATAGAACTGGCGCCTGAGGCTGTAACATGGATATCATTTTGTGCCAGTTGGCTGATTTCAATTGCGTGAGTGGTAACTAATGCTGCACTTGTTGCCGTGGCTGTGAGTGTATCCGGGTCGGAAGTTGTAACAGCTCTGGTCATGAACTCGTCAAGAGTGTCCATGGACTTAAGTGTAGTCTGTAAAGATAGTAGTGAAGTATTAAGTTCTTGAAACTTATCAATTTTACCGCTCCAAGAACCTCTCCAGTTCTCAAGGCGGTTAATATGCATGCGCTCGACTTTCACCATACCATCGATCATGGCTTTGAAGTCCGTGCCACTACCGAGTCCGGCGAAGTTGATATTTCCAGAAATTGAGTCAGCCATTTTTATCTCCGGGAATAATTTTCCCTAGGTTCTTTACGTATCTTATGGCTTGCAAAGGTAATGCCAAGTGGTCTTGTGTCCCTTTTGGCTGAAATTTAAAATTTTGGAGAAAAAGCCGGGCCGAAATTCTCGACCCGACTTTTATCATTAATCTGACTTTTGTCAGAATGGAGTCTGTCAGATTAAGCGGTTTTTAGTTAACCGATCAACTGCATAGCCATTCTTGGCATGTTGTTCGCCTGCGAGAGCATTGCTACAGCAGCCTGAGTCATAATCTGGTTCTTGGTGAACTCGGTCATTTCTGTTGCTACATCAACGTCAGAGATGCGGGATTCCGCAGCCTGAACATTTTCAGCCTGAATGGACAGGTTGGTAATTGTGTTTTCCAATCTGTTCTGGGTAGAACCGAGGTTCGCGCGAATCTTATCCTTGGAGATGATCGCGTTATTCAACTTGTCCAGAGATGCCTGAGCAAGAGCCTGGGTGGAGATGGAGTTATTAGCTACAAGTCCAACACCGAGAGCTGAAGCTGTAGAAGTGTTAATTGAAACATAGTAGTAGTCTTCTGCGGAGTCGTTGCCGGATCCGAAGTGAACCTTAACCGGACCAGTAGAAGTCAGACCGGCACCGTTGTGCGCAGAATTTGCTCCAGACAAGTTACCATTAAGCAGGTGAATTCCGTTAAAGTCAGTTGCGTTAGCAATACGAGTGATTTCTGATGCCATTGCCTGATACTCGGAGTCGATGATCAAACGCTGGTCAGAGTTGTAGGTACCGGTTGCGGCCTGTGTTGCAAGTTCCTTCATCCTGATGAGCTTTTCATCGATAACTGACAGTGCTCCGTCAGCAGTCTGGATCATGGAAATTGCATCGTTAGCGTTACGAATACCCTGATTAAGTGACTTGACATCAGCACGCATGATTTCGCGAATTGCGAGACCGGCAGCATCGTCAGCCGCAGTTCCGACACGAAGACCTGAAGACAGGCGACGAGTTGAAACAGCTAAGTTGTTATACGAGTCCGAGAGGTTACGGGTCGCATTCATTGCCATTAAGTTGTGGTTAATTACTAAAGCCATGTTTTCCTCCTTGAAGTGATATTGGCGTCCTTGCCAAAAACATTGCTCTGGAACTCAGGTTCACAAAGCTATCTGGTCCTTCCGTGCTAATCTGATCGTCTACTATTTAGATTTCTTTAGAGGAACAGCGGTTTTTTGTTTGTTAAATAAAAAAAGAGGATTTCCAGTAGATACTGGAAATCCTCTTCGTAAAATGCAGGTTGGTTGTGATATTTTAAACTGGAGAAATGTCTTTTAGCAGCTTGCGGGCAGCCTCTAAAGGAATGCCGAGTTTTTTTGTGATAGCTTCAAGGTTGTCTTCTGCGTCAGATCCTCTGAGATACATCGGAAAAGGCATTTCTGTTCCGAATTCAGCCGCATCCGCCGCGGAAAGAATATCTTGAAGTGCCGGTCTGTTGAAACGTTTAGGAAGAGTCTTAAGTTGCGGGTTGGCAGCTAAAAAATCGTCAAAAAAAGCTTTGTTTTTTAGCAGCCCGCTTCCCAGAATAACAGCTCTTTCCTGTTTATAAGATTCGATAATTTGAACTGCTTCCGTGACCGGAACCGGAAGAACCGGCGTCAGGGGCTCGGGATTTTTTTTCCCTTCGCTTAGTGGTTCAAATCCCTGAATGTACACTTGCATTCTGCGTGAATGGGTCACGACCCAAAGCGGATGTCTGGTAAATTTAGCAGGTCCGGCGGCGAGCATCGGAAGATATTCCAGCCCGGTTATGAGGGCCTTGTTTCCGGAAATAATACCTGCGGCAGCAGAAAATGTCAGCCGTAGACCTGTGAAACTTCCGGGGCCGGCAACGCAGGCCAGGTGTGTTATTTCTTTTGCTGAAAAGCCGAAAAGGTCCAGTGCGTTTTTAATGGCTGGAACCATAAAAAACGCAGATCTTCCCGGGACTACCAAAGTTCGAGCGTCGAGGAGTGAGAATGGTTCCTCAGGCTCCTCGCGTTTAGCAAGAATTATCTGTAGAGCTTCTTCTGTCCCGTCGAGGGCCAGCAGAAGCTCTATTTTATTATCTGAAAGTAGATTCATTTATTTGAACGTTCGGACTAAATCGTTAAAGATAGCAAAGGCCATCAGGGAAAAGAGCAAAAGCAGGCCGATACGGGTTGCCGCATTTTGAAGTTTTTCATTGAGGGGTCTGCGTAAAACTGTTTCAAGTCCGAAGAACAGTAAATGTCCACCGTCGAGAACAGGAATAGGCAGCAGATTCAGCAGTCCTAGGTTTATGCTGATGAAAGCCGTAAACTGGAGTAACTCAAGTAATCCGCGTTCAGATTGCTGCTTGATAGCCTGAGCTATCATGATCGGTCCGCCTATTGAATCCATCGGCACAACTCTTTCAACCATTTTAACAATACTTGTGCATATCAGTTTTGTTACAGTCCAAGTTTGTATGGCCGCGGCTTTTGCGCCTGAGACTCCGTTAAGCTCAACAGTTTTAGTTTTGCCGGAAGCAACAATACCCACAACCGGAACACGGATTGTTTCGCCGAAAAGATTTTTTAATTCCTGAACTTGCGGTGTAACAATAATATTTTTTTGCTTGCCGTCTCTTGATATAACTAAATCAAGAGAGTCGGTTTTACTGTTTTGAATGGTTTCTGCCAGATCACTCCAGAACACAATCTTTTTCCCGTTTATAGAAAGAACATTGTCTCCAGCCTGAATTCCGGCTTGAAGTGCAGGGCCGTCAGGTTGCAGTGAGCCTACTTCAGGAGTCATACCCATCTGACCATGTGTCAGGATAATTCCCCAGAAGATGATCCATGCCAGAATAAAGTTGAAAACAGGTCCAGCAGCAACAACAAGCATTCTGTGCCACGGAGGACGATTCATGAATAATTGTTTGGAGTTGAAACCGGAATCATTGTCCATATCACGTTCTTCACCGGCCAGGCTTACATAGCCGCCGAGGGGGATTAATGACAATCTGTAGTCGGTATTTCCCAGTGAAAATCCCGCAATCTTTGGGCCGAAGCCCAGAGAAAAGGTTTTAACCCCTATTCCGAGTAAGCGTGCGACAATGAAATGACCTAACTCATGAAAGAAAATTAAGCCGCCGAGAACCAGTAGGAAATCAAATATCCATGTCATATTTTGCCTTAAGCGATAGAGTTCATAACATCGCGTCTGGTTTTGACATCAAGTTCCAGAACCGCTCCTGCTTCACTTACGTCGCAGGATATATGTCGTTCCAGAGCTGAGCCTATTATTGAAGGGATGTCCGTGAATCCTATTTTTTCGTGCAGAAAGAGATCAACAGCTACTTCATTAGCAGCATTCAGAACGATAGGGTGGCTTTGTCCTGCAGAAAAAGCCTCAGCTGCCAGTTTCAGGCAGGGAAAAACTTCAAGATCCGGTTTTTCGAAAGTTAAAGTTCCTATTTCTGCAAGATTCAGAGGTTTTAAGTCCAGTGGAACTATCTTGGGGAAGCAGATGCTGTATGCAATTGGAATCTGCATATTAGGAAGCCCTAAATGGCCTAACTGTGAACCGTCAACATACTCTACAAGCGAATGGATAATACTTTGCGGGTGAACAACAACATCAATCTGTTCCGGCGGCAGACCATATAAATGACAAGCTTCAATAACCTCGAGACCTTTATTCATAAGGGTCGCGGAGTCAATGCTGATTTTTGCGCCCATGTCCCAGTTGGGGTGGTTCAGAGCCTGTTCACGGGTGACAGTTTTCAGAAATTCTTTACTCTTGCCGCGGAAAGGTCCGCCGGAAGCTGTTAGAATAAGTCTGCTTACATCCGCGCCGTTATGACCTGCAAGGCCTTGAAATAGAGCATTGTGTTCAGAATCTACGGGTAGAATTGTTGCACCTGTTGCATGGCAGGTAGCTCGGATAATGTGTCCACCCAGAACCAGAGATTCCTTGTTGGCGAGGGCAATCATTTTGCCTTTTTTAGCCGCTGCAAGAGTAGGCTCAAATCCGGCGGCGCCGACGATTGAAGAGAGAACAAGTGAAACTTCATCAAGAGATGCCAAGGTCACGTAAGCCGAAGGCCCTGTCAGAATTTCAGGTTTGTAATCAGCGGGAAGCAGTGTTTTGAGTTCTTTAGCTATCTCATCCGTAAGAACAGCGAGATAAGCAGGGCGGTGCTTGATAGCCTGTTTTGCCAGTAAAGAAGCATTTCTTCCGCCGGCAAGTGCTGTGATTTTAAAAAGATCTGGATGCTGTTCAATTACTTTTAGAGTGCTTGTTCCGATTGAGCCTGTGCAACCCAGAATAGAAATAGTTCTCGGGAACGCTGGAAGTTGCGCAGTTGCAGGCCATGGAGATATGTAAGTTTTCAAAATCTTAATTCCGTCGTGTTTTGTGAGCTGAAAGTTTTTAGGCTCTGTTTAGAAAAAGGCGTGTAACTGTCTTGCCAGAATATACACGGGGAGCGCAAGGACAAGACTGTCTATTCGGTCTAAAACTCCGCCGTGTCCCGGAAGAATTTTTCCTGAATCTTTAACGTCGAGTTTCCGCTTGAGTGCGGATTCAAAGAAGTCTCCCATTTGAGAAGCTATGTTTAAAGATGCGGCAAGGATAACCCATGAAAGGATTGATGCGTTGCCTAAATATCTTCCGTATACAGTGCAACAGATAATACAGGCAATAAAGCCTCCGATTGATCCTGCCCATGATTTTTTAGGACTGATACGCGGCCATATTTTTTTCTTGCCGAAATAAGTTCCGGCGTAAAAAGCTACGGTGTCAGAGGCAGAGGATGAAAGGAGAACAAAAAGTATTTCCCAGCTGTTCATGGAAGTTAAAAACTGAAGAGTCAAAGGGATGTATATCAGCCCGGAAAAAAGAATCAGGGAGTCGTTGTATGAGGCTCTGCCCGGGGTGGCGCTGTACGAGAAAAGAAATTTTAAATTAAATATCCAGAAAAGGGCGAGTAATAAAATTATTACCCATGTGGGGGAAGCTAAAGCCGCAGTCAAAATTATTGCGGCTCCTGAAATCATGCCGATTATTTTTGAAAAAGTGCGGGAGTTTTCCTTCCAGAACATGGAATAAAATTCGTGGAGCGCTACAACTGAGAAAACAGTCACTGCTCCCATGAGGACGTATCCTCCTAAGTATAATGCGAGAAAAAGAGCAAAGACAAGAAGTACTGAGGTTATAATCCGCTGCTGCAAGGTGCTTAAGGTCATGAAATCCTCTGTTAAAATTTCCAATGAATTCGTGCTGGAAAGATTATTTTTGTATTGTTTTTTTTGGATATTATTTGCATTTAAGCGGTTTTTTTATGTATCAAAAATAAAAAATTAATCAGTTTTTTGGTGTTCAAGTTCGATTAACATTCATAAAAAACTGCATAATTATAATTCATTAATAGGTATCGGGCAACCCGTAGAACCTCCTTTTTAAAGATTAGTTAGAGCATAATGAAAATAAAAATTTTAATAGCAGCTAAATCTGATAGAATCAGGTGTGTTTATATTGATTAACGTAAGTAGATTGAATCTATATGAATAAGTTTAATAAAAGTTTACCAGCTATCTATACGAAGTTATATGATAACGTAAATATTTATGATATTTTAATCATATAATAAAAAGAGTTGAGTAGCTGGTTTCTATGCAGTATGTTTAAGTATTAGCTGATGACTTTATGTTGCTGCACAGGGGGATACCAGCGTGGGGGATGTTTTGAAAAAGAAGATTGCCAAAATAAATGTGACGGGCGCTACAGCCATTGAGAAAATTCTTAATGACATGATAGAAGAGACTCAGTGCGTCACGTGTCAGAAGGCGTTGAAAGATCTTACTAAACCCGTTCTTTCAGCTGTTTCAAGTATGTTCGGTGAGCAGATGGATCTTGTGGACAGGCTTACTGAGATAGGTCTGGCTCTTTCCGGGGAAACAAGGCTTGAGCGTCTTTTAGAAATGATAGTTGATGAAGCCCGTGTTTTGACAAAAGCCGATGCCGGGACTCTTTATATTGTGGATAAAAATAACCGGAAGCTTGAATTTTCCATCCTTCAGAATGACACTATGAATGTGCGCATGGGCGGCACCAGCGGTAATGAAATAACTTTGCCACCTGTTCCTCTTTATACCTCCGGCAATACTCCTAATAAATCTCACGTTTCCGCTTATTGTGCCCTGACCGGTGAAACTGTCAATATTGCAGATGTTTATGAAGCTGAAGGGTTCGATTTTACCGGGCCGCGAAAGTATGATGCCGCAACCGGATATCGTTCAAAATCGATGCTTGTTCTGGCTCTAAAAAATCACGAACAGGATATAATCGGTGTTTTGCAGCTTCTTAATGCTCTTGATAGTAACGAAAAAGTCGTTGAATTTTCAACAGATGTTGTAGATATCGTGGGTTCTCTTGCTTCACAAGCCGCCATTGCTCTCACAAATGCTCAGCTCATTCAGGGCCTTAAAGATCTTCTTTATTCTGTTATCCAGAGTATTGCCGCGGCTATTGATGCAAAGTCTCCTTATACTAACGGGCATATTGAGCGGGTTGTGGATCTTACTATGATGATAGCTGAAACTGTTAACAGAGCAACTGAAGGCAAGTTCGCAGATATGCAGTTTACCGTAGATGAACTGGAAGAGTTGAAGCTTGCGGCTTGGATGCACGATGTAGGAAAAATTTCTATTCCTGAGCATGTGGTAGATAAGTCTACTAAACTTCAGACTATTTATGACCGTTCAGAGCTTGTCGATAACCGGTTCAGGTTGATTTCTGAACTTGTGAAAAACAGGCAGCTTGAAGAAGTTGTTCAAGTTTTGTCCAACGGAGCCGGGACTAATAAAATTTCTGCAATTGAAATGCGATATGCTGTTGAACTGGAACAGCTCGAAGATGACAGGAAATTTATTGCTTCCTGCAATATCCCTAATGAATTCATGACTGATGAAAGGATTGCAAGGGTTCGCGAAATTGCGGCGCGTACTTACGAGAGCGGAGGAGAGTCTTTTAACTGGTTGAGTGATGATGAAGTTACCAATCTGTGCATACGTAAAGGGACTCTGACAGATCGTGAACGCAAGGTTATAGAAAGTCATGCAGCTATTACATATGAAATGCTTTCAAGGCTTCCTTTTCCCAAGAGATTATCGTGCGTGCCTGAGTATGCCGCTGGGCATCATGAAAAAGTTGACGGTTCAGGATATCCGAAAGGGCTGGCGGAAAAGGAACTCTCCTTGCAATCGCGAATTATGGCGGTAGCCGATATCTTTGAAGCGCTTACAGCTAAAGACAGGCCATATAAAAAACCTATGAAACTTTCTCAGGCAATTAAAATACTCGGGTTTATGGAGAAGGACAGGCATATTGATTCTGATGTGTATAAGCTTTTCCTCGATTCAGGGTTATATATGGAATACGCAAAAGCCGAGCTGGACCCCTCGCAGATTGAAGAAGATTAATACCAATGCTATTTTTTCCAGTTATCAAGCCGCTTATTAACCGACCTTTCTTTTTAAGTTTCTAAGAATTTCTTCTACTGATTCGTCTATCGTGACGTGTGCTGTGTTAATTATAAAATCGGGGTTCTCAGGAGCTTTATACTCAGAGTTGTATCCTACAAGAGTATCAATTATTCCTTTTTTTGCCTTCTCATATAGGCCTTTAGGGTCTCGTTCAGCACAAATTTCGATTGGGCAATTAATATAACCTACGGTAATTTTATGTTTTTGTTTGCTTATAAGACATCTGGCTTCGTCTCCAGCGGTAAGAGCGGAGGTGATTGTTGAAACATTTGCATCTCTGGCTTTTTTTGTAATAAAAAAACAAGCCTGTACTACTCGTAATCGTTCATTTTTTGAAAACCCATGATTTTCGCCGAAAAGATTTCGAACTTCATCTCCATCGATATGTATGACCGAAATTCCTTCATCTTTTAGCCTTTTGATTAAAGCAATCGCCAGTGTGGTCTTTCCTGCAGAAGTCGGCCCCATAAGCCAGAGAGAAAAAGGCTCACAAAACATTTACATCTCCAGAATTTTTTCATTTATTATAACTCCGCCGGCTGTTGACGGCGGAGTTATGGCAGAAGCCAATGTATGGTATACTGTGACCCGCAAGGGGTACTTCAGAGAAAGTCTTTTTGTCCAGAGAGGATTCTAATAATACGGTTTTTAACAGTCCTAAAAAATAGAGGATATATAGTAAAGTTCAGTTGTAAATATTATTTGACTTAGTCGCCTTTATTTCCTCTGCGATATCGGTCAAAGTCAGTCAGTGTGTCGAGAGCTGCGTCCGGCGTTGCCCCGTAGGGAATGATCGGAAAGTTCAGAGCTTTAACTTTTTTCAGATAATTGGGATATTGATCTTCTTTGATGTATTCTACATCAAGAATAGTTATCCCTGAATCAGAAAGTTCTTTTGCCAAACTAAGTCTGTAATTTTGATCTTCTTTGCTGAAAACATTGGTCAGCAGACTTTCCAGACCGACCATGTTTACTGTTTTGAAATATACATCGCGGTAGACAGGTGAACAGTCGGCAATTACTCCCAGCCCGTTCTGAGGGCAGATAATAAAATCTTTACCTGATTTTGCACGGCAGTAGTCAGCAATTCTTTTAATTAGTTTGACCATGTCATCTGCTGCGGATTCTATGTCTACACCCTGTTCATGCCAGAACCAGTATCCATCTATAATGTCCAAGTAAACTCCGTCAAATCCTGCTTCTAAGATGCGGTCCAGATATGGGCGCAGTCCTGTTTCCCACCAATCCTCGCGCCAATAGCGCACTTTATAATTTGCAGGCCAGTCCGGGTTTTCCGGCCCGAGAAAATTCGGAGGATTATCCTTCCATTTATTCTGCCAGTAAAATCTGTATTCTTCAGCTTCACCAATGGAAAAATAGCAGAGGACCGTCTTGTCGAATTTGTGAAGAACGGAAATGTCTTTAGTTGTGAATTTTTTGCTGTCGGTTCCATCTGCCGAGTAATCCATCACAATTAAATCGTATGGTGATTCAGCCAACCCAGCAATAGATGGAGCTTGCAGCCAGTAAGCCCAGCTTGTAATATCTTTTTGTGCTTTGTGAATAGTTTGCTTCAAGGGTGCCTTTTGGGGGCTTTCAGGTTGCTTTGCTGTGCATGAAGTTATTGTCATAAGTATGAGTGCCGTAAATAGATATTTAAATTTCATAATGTTATGTTGATTCCTGCTGTTACTCTACATGGAACTATATTTATAATTTGATATTACAGAAAATTGTAGCATTTCATTGTGGAAAATAAAAGTAAGATCCTTGTTGCTTCTTTATAAAAGTGCGATGGAGAGGCTTAAAAGATTGAAAATTTCTTTTCATTGTAATCATTAAGGTTTATTAGTTATTACAAAGTTTATATTTGCTTGATTGAATTATAGTTATCACTTTATTGGTATCAGTTAGAATGTTTGGCAGATATTTTATGTAAGCAGTTATTTTTATTAAAACATATTTTAATCTCATAAGAGATTCTAAATACTTAATCTTTGACTTGGAGTTAGGAGGGGTAAAAGTGAAAAGATCTTTATTTGCCGTGATGTTTTTGGTCATGATTCTTGCGGGGTGTTCCGGATCATACATGAAAGGATATGTTCAGCCTCAAGGTATTGCTAGTGAAGCTCGTCATGCCGCTGTTCTTCCTCTGGTTAATTTGACCACGACACCGAATGCCGGACGGATGGTCGGTGATTTGCTCTCAACAGAGCTGTATTCTTCCACGAAGTTTGACCTGATGGAATCTACAGACATGCTCAAACGCGTGAAAGGGGAAGATGATGATCTGGAATTTGTAATGGAAGATGTAGTGGCTCAAAAAGTCGGAACCCGTCTTGGTGTTGATACCATTATTTACGGTTCGGTATCTGAATATCAGTACAAACGCGGCGTAAATCAAAGCCCAACTGTTGGAATAAACCTCAGAATGATTGATGTCTCTTCAGGGAAAGTTCTTTGGGCTTCATCTGTATCTAAGAGTGGAGGTTGCTTTTTCGGATGCACAGAATCTTTAAACAGCGTAGCTCAGGAAGCCTTGACAGAAATAGTCGCTTCAATGGCCTCTGTTCCGGCTCAATAGTTTTTCTCGTGGTGTTAATATCATTTTCATTGTTCGGTAGTACCTTTGCTTTTGGTAAAAGCAAAAATCAGGTGTCGACATGGAGTTGTTATTATGGACAGCAGGATAAGACTGAGGAATTAGCCCGGTTCGATCTTGTTGTTTTAGCCGTTGGTGGTCAAAATCCGGTTCCTTTGCGCAAGGCCGGTGTTAAATGTCTTGTATACGTGAGTCTTGGTGAAGTGCATGCGGACAGTCCTTATTACGCTGAAGCCGCAAAATCAGGATTGCTTGTCAGTTATAATGAGAACTGGAATTCATGGGTTGTTGATATCCGCCGTCCTGAATGGAAAAAAATGCTTTTTGAGCAGATTATCCCTGATGCGCTCAAGGCCGGATATGACGGTCTTTTTTTTGACACGCTGGATTCTCCGATTGATATGCAGAGGCGAGACCCTGATACCTATAAAGGGACTGAGCGTAGCTCGGTGGAATTGATAAAAGACATCCGAAAGCATTATCCTAAGCTGCTTCTTTGCCAGAATCGCGGATTTGATATTATTCAGAGATCCGGACCATATGTTGATTATTTTCTGATTGAAGGGCTTAGCAGTTCCATGGATATCGGTACGCAGATCAGAAGTGATGTAACGGAAAAAGATCGTGATTTTTTGATTTCCAAGGCACGAGCAGCCTTGAAAAATAATCGTAAACTTGTGGTTCTGAGCCTGGATTATGTTCCTTTTGATGATGTGAAGAATATTGATAAGGCCTATGACTTTTCACGCAAACAAGGATTCGTGCCCTATGTCAGCACCCCTGAACTTAATCAGGTTAATACCTATGCGCCTGCTCCTTAGTTTTATTCTTCTTATGATCTCTGTTTCTGTCGCTGTTCCGGCGAGTCATGCGGCTCCGCTCAAGCGTAAAGTTCTGGTTTTTTATAATGGTGCAGAAGAGCGGACGGCCAGATCAAATCTTTTTGTAGAAGGATTTGCCATGCCGCTTAATTATTTCGGAATCCTGTACGAGATTCGCGATATAAATAAGCGTCCGCTTCCTGACGAGAAGGAAATGGAACAATATCTGGGAGTTTTTACTACTTTTTCAGATGAGATAATGGTGGAACCGGAAGAGTATCTGAATTGGCTTATTAAGCAGCAAAAAAATAATCGCAAAGTTATTATTGCAGGTAATATTGGTGCGAGGCGGGATCTTAATGATAAAAACGTTGATTCTGCTTTGATAAAGAAAGTTTATTCCAATTTAGGTTTTTCATGGCAGGGCAATGCCACCAACGCCCGTACTCGCCTTTTGTACGATTATGTTGATCAAAAGCAGATGAATTTTGAGCGCAAATTATCTCTTTTCCCTTCCAGATATATCCCTATTGTTCCCGCTGATGAGCAAGCCAAATCGTGGGTGACTGTAAAGATTAAGGGTAAGCCTGATTCTGAAGGCTGTGTTGTTGGTGTCAGTCCGAACGGAGGTTTTGCTCTTGATGGATACATACGCTGGCAGGATCCTGTTAATTATCTTAAGCAGTGGTATTTAAATCCTTTTGAATTCTTAAAACAATCTTTGGATCTTACTGGATTACCTGCTTTGACTCCTACTACTCTGAATGGTCTTAGAGTCGCATTTGCTCATATCGATGGCGACGGTTTTGCCGGGTATACTGAAATTGATAAAAACAAGAATTGCGGTGAAATAATAATGGAGCGAATTTTTGCCCGTTATGACTTTCCGAATTCAGCATCAGTAATTGCCGGAGAAATTAACCCCGATGTCAGGGGAAGTCTGACGAATGTTGAACTGGCGCGAACTCTTTTTGAAATGGAGAATATTGAACCGGCTTCTCATTCATATACTCATCCTTTTGCTTGGAATGAAAAGTTGAGAGATTCTCCTGACTACGCCGACAGCTTTGTTATCGGGCAGTATGAGAAAGACGGGTATAAGTTTAATGCAAAGTATGAAATCGTAGATTCCTGTGAATATATTTCTACTGATCTAGCTCCACCTACGCGTCCTTGTAAGACGCTTTTTTGGTCAGGAATGTGTGATCCAACCGAGGATCAGGTTGCAATTGCCACGAAAGCCGGAATTCTTAACCTGAACGGCGGCGGTACTGTTTTTGATGCCCGCCGTAATTCATATTTCGGAGTATCTCCTCTTTATAGAGAGCTTGGTAAGGAAAGTCAGATTTATACAGGGCAGGCAAATGAGAATATCCTGACGAATTTGTGGGAAGGTCCATTTTTCGGATTCCGCAATATTGTGGAGACCATGAAGCGGACCGGATCACCCCGCCGGATTATGCCAATCGATATTTATTATCATTTTTACAGCGGTGAAAAGTTTGCGTCTCTCAAAGCACTGGAAGATGTTTACGATTGGGTTGTCGCGCAGGACTGTGCGAACATTTATGCGTCGGCCTACATTAAAATGGTCGAAGGATATCTTTCTGGCAAAATTGAAATTATAGATGCCGATAACTTTGTTGTAACTGATTACGGGAATTGTCTTTCTCTGCGACTGGGCGGAGCTGATAAGGTTCCAGATCTTTCCAGATGTAAAAATGTTCTCGGGTATGATGTTCAGCCGGAAGGAATATTTGTGCATTTGAATCCGGGAAAAGAACGGGCAGAAGTTGTATTATCTTCAAACCTTAAAGTGAATTCAAACTTTGCATATATTAAAAACGGTTCAGGTTGGATAAGAGATTTTCAGCATTCCCAAAGAGGAGTGCGGTTTATATTTGAATGTTTTGGAAAAGGAAAAATTGTAGTAGGCGGCCTTAAACCTGATCAGACATATAAAGTTCTCGGAAATAATTTTTCGGAATTAGAGGTGCGCAGCAATAATGGCGGCGAGGTTGTTTTACAGGATGTAACGTCAGGACCGTTGGAGATTTCGCTGATTTGAATATCAAGTTGTGGCGAATACTTTTATTTGTGCTCATAATTATCGGAGCCACCGTTCTTATCTATCCTTTCCCGAGAGATATGGTTCCGCTGTATCTAAAAAGCGGTGAGATAGCGAAGGCTTCTGATTTAATTTCGACACTTTTGGATGAAAATCCTGATGATCTGCAACTGCTTACTATAGGAGCGGATGTTTATCTTGTCCGTGGATTGCCGGATAAGGCCATTGCCAGTTTAAATAGAGTTCTTGAATTTAAGCCGAAGGATCTTGCTGTTCTTGAAAAACTGGTTCAGTTTTACGAATGGAATGTTATGCCTCGTGAGGCTTTGCAGACATGGGAGAGGATCTCAAAAATAAGTTCAAAACATAAAAAGCCATTTGAAAAACTGGTTATGTATTATCGTTTTTACAACATGATTCATGACGAAGTCGGCGCGATTATAAAGTTGAACAATTTACAGTCAACTCGTGAATTTACCGATGTTTTTCAAAAAGGGATAAATCTAGAAGTTGCCCGGCTCTCCGGAAAGTACGATGAACAAAAAGAAGATCCCTATCAGGATTATCTTATCAGGCATATTTTTATAGTAGGCGAGCAGTTCAGAATTGCTCTAGCTGATAATGAGAAAATTAATTATTTAGAGTTTGTTACTTATGCTCTTGAATATTATGTTGAAGTTGATCGTATTGAAGAGGCTTTATCCTTTGCTTCTTATATGGATAAAGAAACGGGGAAGGGATTAAAAAATCGTATTCAACTTGTTAAAGTTCTTGGCTGGTCTCAGCAATATACTGCTGCTTTGGATTTGGCGGAAAAATTATATAAGATTAAGCCGGATAGCACCATATTGCTTAGAGAAATGGTCTGGTTGGCTCAGAGTTTAAACAGATATGATCTAGCTGAGTTTTCATTGGAACAGTTGGTGCGCATTGAGCCTGATAATAACCAGCATCGTGAAGATCTGGGGAATATGTATATGCAGACCGGAAAATTCGGTCAGGCCGTGGCTCTTTTTCGTGATTTGGCAGATAAAATTGGTAATTTATTCAAATATGCTCATGATATGTTAAGAGCTGCTTTATATAGTTCTGATACAAAGTTGATGGCAGAAGTCGTGGCAGAGACTGAATCTCTTAATATTTCTGATCCTGAATATCAGCGTACAAGAGCTGAACTTTTACTCGGACTTAATCGTCCCCGCGAAGCATATGCAATGCTTAGGGCCGTGGCTGAAGGGCCCGGCGGTGAAATCGAAGATTATGTCAGACTGTTGGACGCTGCCGGAGCAACAGGAGATGATAAGCTTGTTGCAGAGACCGTCGATTTAGCCTTACGTTTTAAGCCGGATGACATTTCACTCATGCGCCAAGGGGCCGAGGCTTGGATGAATGCCGGTAATCCTTTAAAATCATATCAATTATATCGTAAAGTCGTTCGCAAAGAAGGGCAGGAGAAAGACGTTATAGGTATGCTGCTTGCCGCTGCGGAAACTCAGAAAATTAAAACCGCAAAAGAGGCTGCCGGATACGCAACTAAGGTGTTGCCCGATAATATTAAAGTTCTGTCTCAGGCCGGGGAGATAATGCTTTGGCTGAATTCTCCGGTTGACGGTTACCCCTATTATAAAAAGGCTGCGGTCCTGACCGGCGGAGAGAAAGAAGCTGTTATGAGGCTTATGCAGGTGGCGTCTTTTACTGCTGACAGCAAAATTTTTAGGGATGCGGCTACAACTGCGGTTAAATTAAGACCTTATGATGAACAGGTTGCAATGCTTGCCGCAGGAGTCTGGGCTGCTGCCGGAGACATGGAAAAAGCGAAACAGTTGATAGTCCGGTTTGCAGATAGAAAGGGCGAAACGTATGAAATGCTTCTTCAATGGGCTGATTTAGCAGATAAATCAGGACTTACCGAAGAAGCTTACAGGCTTTATGATCAAATTTATTCGTTGAATTCTAAAGATAAAAAGGTCCGCGCAAACTTGGCAAGGCTTGCAGGCTGGACGAATCGGCCAAAGGTATCTGCGAAGCTTTTCGGTGAGATGTCTGATGAGCAACCGGGTAGTTTTTCTTTGGCAATACAGGCCGCAAAAGGGTATTCTGACTCAGCCGAATATGCCACGGCTGTCGGTTATTATGAACGGGCTTTGTCTCTCAAAACGAGTGACACTGATTTAAAGCTTGAACTGGCTCTTAATTATGGTCTTGCAGGAATGAATGCGAAGCGGATCATCCTGTTGCAGGATTTGTATATACAGGGAGTGCTTCCACAGGGTGAAAAGATAGAATTGGCCAGAGCATATCTTGAAGAAAAAGATCCGCAAAAGGCTTTGGAAATTCTTGAACCTTATGCGCGTCTTAGGACTCTACCAAGATTTGAAGGGTTTTTGCTTGCTTCCGCTTATGATCAGGCTGGGCGCGGGCGCGAAGCCTCTGAAATTTATAAGAGGCTTGGACGTGAACATAATAAGGATGGAATTTTTATGGCTAGGCTTGGAGCTGAGGCCCTCTTTAATAATCATATTGATGAGGCTTTTCATTTGTTTGAATCAGCTCTCAGGGTGGATAAAAAGAACCAGACTGCGCTAAAGGGGATAGCAATAATTTATACTGAACGAAATGAGTATAAAAGGGCTATCGCCAAGTTCCGGGCATATAATAGAATTGTACCGGATGATGCCGATGCCAGATTTCAGCTTGGAGAGATATTTTTGCTGGTTAACAGAGAGGGTGATGCTGTAAGGGAATTTAAAAGAGCGAAGCGGATATTAAAGAGACAAGGGAAAGTTCAAAAGAATCTATCCATTCAAGCTAAAAAGATAATCGACAGGGAATAATTTTGAAAAAGGTCCGTGACTTAAAAATTTTTATTTTGGCAGTAGCATGTTTGCAACTGTTGATCTTATCCTCTTTTCTTCAGGCTGAAGAAAGAATTGTGTCATCGACATCCGTAGCTCAAAATAGTCCTTTTGTAAAAAAATACGGTTCTAAGAGGGTGTGGACTGTTCGAATTTCATCTTTTTTGAGAGCAGAGAATGCTTGGAATTTTTATTCATATCTTCAAAAGCTTGGTTTTAAGCCTGTAATGGTCAGGCTTTTTGATTCAAAATATCGTTTGTGGAATATTGTTCAGATCGGAGATTATCCCACACGCAGTCAAGCTAAAGCTTCCGGACGTTCTTTTAAGAAAAAGATGAATCTCGATTATCAGATTAAGAGTATGAATTTAGGGTTTCTCGCTGCAAGAAAGGCTACTTCACCTGATACTCCTTTGCCTCTAAGACCTGATAAAACATTTGTAGGTGATCCGGTCAGACCAAATGTTGTTAAAACTGGTCCGGCGGATGGGAATATTCCAGAGGATTTAAAGGGCGGATCAGAAGAATTCTTTTATGAAATTGATCAGAATGATGTGTTGCGGGCCGTTTCTCAGCGTCAGCGTGAAGTCATTTTGGCGCGCATAATGGTCCGTCGCGGTTATGTAGATGACGGAATTAGATTGTATGAGAAGTTGGTTAAAATTTATCCCGAAGATATGGATTTGCGCGAAGAGTACATTTCTACCCTGATTGATAATGAGGAATATAACAACGCCGAAAGTCTGCTTCAAGGTTGGCTTGACGATGACCCTGTAGCCGCAGGAGCTTTGCGTCAATCGGCACGTCTTAAACTGCTTACAGGTGATTATGCTCAGCAACAGGCTTCCCTTAATTATATTTTACAGCTGCGCCCCGGAGATACTGATGCGTTGTCTTCCAGTGCATATGGGCGTCAGGAAGGGGGAGACTGGCTTGGAGCTATCGAGAGTTTTTCCGAACTGATTGACCGCGAGCCTAACAATGTTGATGCGCGTCGCGCTTTGTCCGGTCTTCTAACGCAGCGTAGACCTCGCTTGGGCCTTACTCCGCGAGTTTATTTGCAGACTAATGACACAATTACAACTTCAATGAAGACGAATTTTTCTATGCAGCTAGACAGCCTGACGCGGGGCGAATTTATTTATGATTTTGCGCAGATTTATCGGCCTGAAGGGGATGGCATCGAGAAGGTTGATAAAACAATCAACCGTGCAGTCTTTTTGTTTCGCAGAGATTTTTCACGTAAATTTACCGGAATTTTAGGCATCGGTGCTTTTGAGGGGACAGCAGAAGGGGTTACCGGAGCGCTTGGTTTTGACTGGCTGGTTCACGATTCCGGTCCTGTTTCATTTTTGGTTGATTATAATAATCCGTGGATTGATGAGCCTTCCGCAGCAAATTATAAAGGTCGTTATAATCAGGTTTCGCTGACGTATGACGGATTTTATAATGACACTTGGGGATTGTTCATGAACGGACAGGTTCGTCAGTATGTTGTGGATAATGACAGATTGTATGGGACCAAAGGTATTTATAATGTTATTTTAACAAGAAAGCTTTTGAATAATCCTGAACTGTATGTATCCTATTCATATTATCGGTCACATTTTAAATACGATGATGAAAATTATACTCCGATTACATTGGTACAAAATGAGAGTATTCATACTTTGAGCACAAGTTTTAGTAAGTGGTTTTGTGAGACTATAGGGGTTCAGGTTGCCGGAGGTATAAGACAGGATGAGTTTAAAAGTTCTCCGAGTTATTTTGCTTCTCCTAATTTGATTGTGCGACTGGGTGAGCGATGGGAATTTAACGCAGGATATGAGTATAGCAGTGATTCCGGGCTAGCTGGCGGAGGTGAAAGTCAGGCTATTACTGGTGGCATCAGTTATGTTTTCTAATATTATTTATTCAGCGGGTTGCAAATAATGCTTAAGGTTCATGCTGTCGTAAAAAAATATAAGCTCTCAAAGTATTTTGAAGTGTTAACAGGAGTAATTACACTCACTGTTATTAATTTTATTTTTTTCCGCTCTGATCTAGGTTTTATTAACGTGTCTCCTCATCCCTATTGGATTATCGTGTTGCTTACCGCTTCCCGTTATGGGTTCAGTGGCGGAGCATTTGCGGGATTTATCACAGCTGTGGCCTATTTTGGATTTGTACTGCTTTCAATTCCGGACCTTGCTCTTGTTGAATTTAAAAGTCTTTCCATGTGGGGAAAGCCTGCTTTGTTTTTTATTGTGGGTGTTGTGATTGGCGAAATGCGGGAACTTAATATCAAAGAATATAGTTTGTTAAGTGAAGAGCGCGATGCCTATAAGGAAGCCTTCAATAAAATAAAAATAAAATTTGATGTCTTAAGTGAAGCAAAGCAGGAAATTGATACCAGAATTATTTCTCAGGAAAACACTTTGGGAACTTTGTATGAGGCTGCGCAAGGTCTTCGTACTTTGAGTCAGGAAAGTATTTTTCCTGCGGTTCTTGAGATTCTTATAGAGTTTATGAGTGTCGAAGATTGTTCTATTTATACCCTCGAGGGTGATGAATTTAAGCTGAATACCGCGATAAGGCATGGGAGAAGTTCGCTACCTGACAGAATCCCTTATTATGAAGGTTTAATGGGATTGGCAGCTGAAGATAAAAAAACAGTTTCGATTAAAGAAGTGGCAGATTCTGAAAGCATGCCGAGCGGTATAATTATCTCCGCACCGATTTTAGCAGATAATCAAAAACATGTTATCGGCGTCCTGAATGTCGAAAAAATGCCGTTTATGAAATTTAACAGTGACTCTGTGCGAGTTGCCGGACTTGTTGCCGACTGGTGCGGAAGCAGTATTGAAAACGCGACAATATTTCAAGAGACCAAAGATAAACTCATCGCAGATGAAATGATTGATGCTTATACTTATGATTATTTCAAAAGGAGATTGCGTGAGGAATTTGTAAGATCACGCAGGTATGAGCTGGATTTATCACTAATTTTATTAGAATTTCCAAGTATGGAAAATGCTTCGGATGATGGTAGAGAAGAAGTTTTGATGGCTTTCAGTATGATTTTGAAAAATCAGATTCGCGAAATTGATATTTTGTTTTTGAATGATAAGCCCGGTTCTTTTTTTCTGGTCTTGCCGACAACTCCGGTGGCAGGTGCAAGGGTTGTCGTTAAGAATATTTTGAATGCGTTTAGAGCGCTGAGTATGATGGCATTTGAGTCCGATGAAAGTCTGGTTGAGATTCGGGCCGGAGTGTCTGGCTACTCTATGGGTATGGAAGATCCTATGGACATGGTTAAAGCCGTAGAAGAGGATGTCGTCAGTGTTTTATTCGCGGAGTAAAATAATCCTTTCAGCGCGGCTTTGGTTCGCTGCCGCCTTTTTATTTGCATATTGGTTTGAAACTGGTGCGTTCTGGTTTTATGTGAACAGGTCTGAATCTCCCTATTTTGTCTACGCTGCTGTTTTGTCGCATACTTTTGCAGCATTATCTTTTTTTATTACGAGGCCGAAGCCCAGAGCTTTGCCGGGGATCGGATATTATTATCCCCGCTTGGCAGCTCTTTTTACTTTTTTCATGCCCGGTATCGGACTTTTGGGTATTTCAATGACTTTGTTTATGTCCAGAGTTTTTATGACAAGTCACGGTCTTGCCGAGGAATATAAAGAAAAAGCTTTTGAGGGAAGCGGTATAGATGTTGATCTTCCCGAAGATATTAATGTTTTTTTGTATGAAGAATTGGATATTCATCCTATTGCGGATATTCTTGCCGGGGATGATGTCGGAATGAAGCGTGGCGCTGTTAATCTGCTCAGGCGGATTGGGTCGGCAGAGGCTGTTTCATTACTTAGAAAAAGTCTGTCAGATGAAAATGCAGAGGTCCGTTTTTACGCACATATCGCTCTTGCTCGCCTAGAAGAAGATTATGCTCAGTCATTGGATAAAGCTGAGATACGCACTAAAAAATATGGTAGTGCACAATCTTACGCAGAGCTTGGGTCTGTCTATAGAAAATATGCTCAAAGCGGTCTCCCAGAAATTAATATTCAGGAACAATCAATGAAATCGTCTTGTGATAACTGGAAGATTGCTTCTGAAATGGTTCCTGAGAATACTGATTATCTTATGAGGCTGGCAGAAATTTATATTGAGAGCCAGAGGTTTTCTGAAGCAGTTGAAATATATAAAAGCACTAGGAGTAATCCAAAGCTTGAACTTGAATCCCGCTTGGGAATGTGCAGAGCTTATTTTGAAATGGGTAATTTTATTGCATTGTTTCATGAAGTTGAGACTATGCGGGCGAAACCGGAGTTAGAATCTTCTGATCCATTTAAAAAAGTTGTGTATGATTTTTGGATGAATGGAGAGTCTGCGTATGAATAATGAATATGATAAAAATGAAAAAGAATATGACGTTTGTTTACTTCTTGAGGGGACTTATCCATTTGTTTCCGGTGGTGTATCAAGCTGGATTCATAATTTAATTAAGGGAATGCCTGAACTGACATTTACAGCAATCTGTATTTTGGCAACATCTAAGGAAAAAGCAGAGTACAAATATGAAGTTCCGGATAACTTCGTAGACCTTAAAGTTATTTATCTTCATGATCCGATTGATAATAAAAAAAGTCCGTTTAGTAGTATTTCCAAAAAAAACATGCAGAAGTTGAGGAAGTTTCATTACAATCTTGATAAGTATGATATCGGTTTTATGACGGAAATTGTTGATCTATTCCGTGATGATAAATATCCGCTCAGTGAGTTGTTGCATGGTAAAAAGGCTTGGGATTTACTTATTGAGATATATAAACCTGATGTGAATAAAGAGTCTTTTATCGATTATTTCTGGACATATCGTTTTACTCATCTTCCCATTTTTAAAATGCTTCCAATAACTCTGCCTAAAGCAAAGGTTTATCATACTATCTCGACAGGTTATGCTGGTCTTTTAGGCGTTATAGCCAGAGTTACAACCGGTCGCCCTCTGTTGCTTACCGAGCATGGCATTTACGTGAAAGAGCGTAAGATAGAAATTTCGCAGGCTGAATGGATTTATCATAAGAAAGATGAAAGATTCAGAGTGGACAGCAAGCTTGGAGCAATTCAAACGTTCTGGATTCGCATGTTCGAGCAACTTGGAAAGATTTGTTACGACTATTCTTCAGAAATATATACCCTTTACGAAGGTAATAAGCAGCTTGAAATTCTTGAAGGGGCTGATCCAGCTAAAATTAAGATAATTCCTAATGGGATCAGTCTTGATAATTTTTTGGGACTAAAACCGGAAGATCATGATTACAAAGGGCAGACAGAATTCGCTGTTGGTTTTGTCGGCAGAGTTGTGCCTATTAAAGATGTGAAGACTTTTCTCAGAGCCTGCAAAATTGTTGCGCTAAAAATAGAGAAATTGAAAGTTTATATAATGGGGCCGACTGAGGAAGATGAAGAATATTACGAAGAATGCGTAAACCTTGTAAAGTTGCTTCATATTGAAAAGGTTATTGAGTTTACAGGAAAAGTTAAGGTTACAGATTATCTGCCTAAACTTGATGTCATTGTACTGACCAGCATAAGTGAAGCTCAGCCGCTTGTTATAATGGAAGCCAATTGTGCCGGAGTGCCTGCTGTTGCTTCAGATGTGGGTTCGTGTCGGGAGTTGCTTGAAGGGCGAACTGTTTCGGATAAAGCTCTTGGTCCTTCCGGGATTGTAACAAAAGTTGCAGATCCGATCGGGACAGGAGAGGCTATTCTAACAATTCTACAAAAACCTATCCTTAGAAAGAAAATGTCATTGGCGGGCATTGAGCGGGTAAAAACATTCTATAAAGAATCTGATTTGAACAAAACATATTTAAAAATTTATCACAAATATATGAAGATGGAAGACTTGGAGTAACTGATGGCTGGAATCGGATTTGAATTAAGGCGAATGCTGGGCAAAGACAGTTATCTGTCTGAGATGTCGGCTTACTTGTACGCTGCGATGGTTTCATCCGGACCGTGGCTTATGAGTGTTCTCTGTTTATCTATCCTAGGGTTGTATTCATATTCCGGTTTTTCTCGTCTCGATCAGGAAATTTTCAGGACAACTATTGTTTATGTTTATGCTTTTATGCTGGTTTATGTCGGATATATTCAACTCGTAGTAACTCGTTACCTTGCTGATAAGTTCTATCTGGGTGAAGAACGACTCACCCTTACAGCTTTTTTTTCCAGTTCTATCCTTGTGCTTATTGTCGGTTCTATTATCGGGATTGGAGGACTTTGGACCTTTGAATTAACTATAACGTATAAGATTATAGCTGTTGTCCTCTTTCTGATTGTTGCAATGATATGGCTGGCGATGATTTTTCTTTCCGCAGTAAAAGATTTCCGCAGTATTGTGCAGGCCTTCGCCATTGGTACATCTATCAGCGTAGGAGTTGCCTTTCTGCTTTATCCTTTGATGGGGCTTGATGGGTATTTACTTGGATATACTTTGGGGCAGGCTGTTATTTATTTCTGGCTTCTGGCAAGGCTTTTGGCTGAGTTTCCGGCCAGACGGGTGTGGGATTTGGGTATGCTGTCCTATTTTTTAAAATATTGGGAACTTGCGTTGATCGGTATGCTTTTTAATCTGGCAATATGGATAGACAAAATTTTATTCTGGTTTGCCCCTGATTCAAGAATGGTGGTTCCTTATTTGCGAACTCATGATATGTATGAAGGACCGATCTTTTTTGCTTATTTAACAATTGTTCCGACTTTAGCTATTTTTTTGGTCAAAATTGAAACTAAATTTTATGAGCATTATCATGATTATTTTGCAAAAATAATTTCAAAAAAAGACCTTTCCAGTATTTTGGAAGAGAAGAAAGGAATGGTTATCATACTTAAGGAAAGCTTGCGTGAAATTTTAATCGTTCAGGGATCGTTAACTCTTCTGTGTTTGTTTATGGCTTCCGATTTTATTGCGATTGTAGGGCTTTCTCCTATTCAAAAGCCACTCTTGCAGATAGCTTTGATCGGTTCATTGATGCAGGTTATGCTCTCAGTTGCTGTGATTATTTTATTCTATTTTGATTTGCGGAAAGAGGTTTTGCTGATAACTTTGATATTTCTATTCAGTAATGCGGGTCTTACTCTGTTAAGTATGAAATTAGGGTTTACTTTTTACGGATACGGTTACTGCTATTCCTGTTTTATTTCTTTAATGTGTGCATATTACTTTGTCTCAAAAAGCGTGACAGATCTGGAGTATATAACTTTTGCTGGGCAGCCGATAATTTAAAATTATGAAGGAGTCCGCTCTATGAATAAAAAAACATGTCTGGTTACAGGGTGTGCAGGTTTTATAGGAAGTCACCTTACTCAGCGACTGCTTGACCTAGGTCATTTTGTTGTGGGTGTAGATAATTTATTTTCCGGATATGTGCACAATATGAGTGATTTTTTGGATCATCCGGATTTTAAATTTCACGAAGTCTCTGTTGTCGAAAAAGGGTTGCTTGAAAGTTTAAAAGAAGCATATCCCGCGCTTGATATAATATTCCAGTTGGCGGCTATAGTGAGTGTTCCTTATTCTATTGAGGTTCCTGAATTTACGATGGAAGTTAACTTCGACGCGACCAAGAGAATGCTTGAGTCGTCCGCAAAGCTAGGGTTGTCAGCTTTTGTTTTTGCCGGTTCTGCCGCAGAATATGGCAATGAAGAGCGACTTCCTGTCCGTGAAGAATATGCGACTGACGAGGTTATGCGCTTAAGTCCATATGGAGTTGCGAAGTATAAGTCTTCTTCGCTGATCGAAAAAAGCGGGTATGGATGTTCTTTGCGTTTTTTTAATATCTTTGGGCCAAGGCAGGACCCGACAAGTCAGTATAGCGGAGTTATTTCAAGATTTGTTGATTTCGGTCTGGCTGGAAAAAATATGGTTATCTTCGGCGACGGCACTCAGTCTCGCGATTTTTTATATGTATCTGATGTTGTTGATTCTTATTTAATTGCTGCCGGACTTGATCTCGAGGGGCGTGGTCCTCTTACCGGAATTTACAATGTAGGAACTGGACACGGAATTTCAGTTTTGCAGTTGGCCGAGACTGTTTCCACGTTGACCTTGGCACCTTCTGATGTTGTTTTTAAGCCCGAAAGGGCAGGAGATATTAAACATTCTCGTGCAGATATAAGTAAGATTTCAGTAGTGGGATTTAGTTCTTCTGTATCTTTTGAAGATGGTTTAAAAAAAACTATTGAATGGGCAAAGTCCTGTAAATAGCTATTAAAGATTACTGTCTTGATAAAATATAATTATATTAAAGAATAAAGGTTTATAAAATGGTTGAGAGTCTCGTTGAATCAGAAGTAAACATTCCCGTTAATGCTGAAGTTAAGGAAGCTGCTGATGAGTATGTTGAAAAACTGTTCAGTAAGTCTAATAATGATTTTGAAGTTGTAGAAATTCTTAAAAAAATGGCATCCGAAAGAATTTATCATGATATGATCAGCAACCCGGATGAGTATAAAACAAAACCTCATCTTGCATCTGTTGAACGTTGGGATGGAACGAAGCCTGACGGGCCTAGAGCTTTTTTGAAAAAGAAAGTTGTTCTGCCGTCTTTGCCTCAAGTTTTGATTCAGATTCAAAAGGTTCTTAATGATTCTGAAAGTTCAGCCAATGATCTTGCTGAAGTGATAAGCATGGACCCCAAGCTTGTCGCAGCAATTCTACGCCTTGCCAACAGTGCTATGTACAGTTTCAGAACTGAGGTAGATACCCCTACAAGGGCGGTTGCTCTGTTGGGTTTTAAACAGGCTGGGTCTTTAGCTGTCGGAACAGTGTCCCTCAGTTTGTTCAAGCGTTCTAAAGTAGCCGTTCTTGAACCTGAAAGATTTTGGAAGCACTCGATAGCTTGTGGGATTATTGCTCAAGAAATTGCCCGTTTGGCAAACCTCGGTGATCCAGAGCGTTTTTTTGTTTCCGGTCTTCTCCACGACATAGGGCTTTATGTTATTTTTGAAAGCGAGAAGAGCCTTGCTGTTGAGTTACTGCGTATAGCAAATCAAGAAGGAAAAAGTCTCTATGGTGCAGAAAGGAAATTGTTAGGCTTTGATCATGCCATTCTTGGTGGAGTTATCATTAAAGATTGGAGCTTTCCAAAAACTCTTGTGGTTGCGGCTGCCGGTCATCACAATCCTGAAAAAGCTCAAAATGATCCCGATGCAGGGGTTGTGCATATTGCTGACTATGTTGCCAGAGCATTAGGATATGACCTTGGAGTTTCGTCTGTTCTTGGGGCTGTTAGTGAAGTTGTATGGGATAACCTCGGGATAAGTATTGATCAGTTTAAGGAACTAATCCCTCAATTTGAATTACTTATTGATGACATTTTTGAAATATTAAAACCTGAGTAGATCATAAGAATTGTTGTTTTATATTATTGATACGATGAACTAAAAATGCCCGGCATGAATAATGTCGGGCATTTCTAATTGTTGTTTTAGAATTTTTTATTTGACCATTTCGTTTCCGGATCGACTCCAGGCCAAAGCTCCTCCGGCAAGGGAACACACTTGCTTATGTCCATTATTATGGAGATAGCTGCCGACAATGTTAGAGCGATATCCCGATCCGCACATTACAATTACCGGAATATCTTTGTCTGTCTTTAATCCTTCTTCGAGCACCTGTGTAAGGGGTTTATGAATTGCTCCCTTGATATGCCCTGCATCCCATTCCCCTGGGGTTCGAACATCAAGCAAAAGGAATTCGCGGTCATCCTGCATAGCTTCCCGCAAGTCCCCGGTGGATTTTTGCGCAAGACTTTTTACAGGATAGCCGGCAAGCAGCCACGAACTGATGCCGCCGAGAAGGTAGCCGAATATGTTGTCATATCCAATGCGATGCAGCTCAAGGCACATACGGTCATAGTCTTGTTTTGAATTGACTACCAAGAGCAAGTCTGCATTTGGTTCAACGACCATTCCAACCCAGTTCGCAAGTTGTTTTTCAAGGCCGATGTTGATGCTGCCGGGAATATGGAATCCTCCGAATCCGGCTGCGTCTCGTACATCTATAATAGTGGCGCCGTTGTCCATTATCTGTTTGAACCTTTCAGGGTTCATGGCTTTGTCTAAAGGACATCTTTCAAGAAGAGGAGCTCCTTTGAAGTTTGTTTCAATTATGTGGCTGAATGATTTTGGACGGGCCGGAAATGATTCAAGCACCACCTCTTTAAATTTTTCAAAAGATTCAAATTTCAGCATGGGATTGTTGCGTCGTTCATAACCCAGAGTAGTACTGGGTTTGGCGCTCATTCCTTTACCGCAAAGGGAACCTTGCCCATGCGCTGGAAAGACTTCCAGATAATCGGGGAGTTTTCCCAGTTTTACGTAAAGGCTATGGTAAAGGTTCTCCACCTGCTGATCCAGAATTTCATTTCCGGGCAGATCCGGGCGTCCTATGTCGCCGACAAAAAGCAGGTCTCCGGTAAGAATCATCCACGGATCAGTACCGCGCATCATATCTGTTATAAGAATAGATATCGCATTAGGTGTGTGTCCGGGAGTATGTAGAAACTCGAGTTGGGCACTGCCTATAGTGATGGTATCGCCTTCTTTAAGCGGAGTATGAGGGTACGCTACCTTTGCATTTTCATGTATGAATAGCTCCGCTCCGGTTATTGATTTAAGCTCTTGTTCTCCGCCTACATGGTCAGCGTGAACGTGTGTGTTTATCACATGAGTAATTCTCATTCCCTCTTCACGGGAAATATCCAGATACTCCTGCACATCCCGTTTGGGATCGACAATCGCCATCTGTCCTGCTGCGGGACAGCCTATAACATATGAATAGCAACCAAGCCCTTCGGTGGTTATCTGTTTGAAAAACATTATTAAGTATTCTCCTGCATTACCTGTTAAATTTTAAACTTTTCTACCCATAAGTCATGAAGATTACAGAAGCTTGTTGCATAAAATTTCTTTCCTTTTGAAGGGCGCGGATATCTGGACACAGCGTATTTATCCGTTGGTGCAAATGTGTGAGCTCCAATCGGGTTGCCTTTGGAATCAACAAGAGTGTGGCGTACAATGTAATGTTTTTCAGACATTGGATGCGGCGTGGTTATAATAATTTCCGTATCAGTGACTTCTATTTCTGGAACATGGCTTCCGGCTTTACCTTTCCAATGACCTTGGTGTTTTTGGGTGAAGGCTACATTGTATGGAAACTTGAGTTCGTCCTCCGCCGATGCGCTTCCGCCAGCCAGAAGTGTTCCTGCTACTGCCGCCACTGACACTGCCATGAATTTTCTTCTTGAGGTCATTTGTATACTCCTTTTATAGGTATTAAGACTCAGTTTTCAGACGGGGATAACCGCCATCATTGAAGTTTTGAAATATTCATGTTTTTTTGCTACTAAACTTTCTTTCAGTTTATTCTATAGATGTCGGTTCTTGTCAAGAATGATTACTGTTAGTGATAATTTATTTTACTCTTTCCATCCTTTGCCGTTAACCACAATACGGTTGAGTGCAAGAGCCATCTCTGATGCGGCCATTTTGTCCGTTACTATTTCAATATAAGAACCGCTATCCGCCTTTGTTGCTATATCTAAGGACTCATCCAGTTGTTGATTATTTACGACCTTTGCTGCGAACCAGTCTGTCATGCCGAAGGCATCAGGGAGCTTGCTATAATTCCATTGTGCTAAATCATTATAGTATATGTATGGATCTTCGCACAGCATGCGTTCAATAAGGTAACCATCATTGTTCAGGCAAAGTATAACGGGTTTAAGACCGAATCTGCCGAACTGGCTTATTTCTTGAACCGTGAGTTGATGCGCTCCTTCGCCGGTTATAAGAATTACCCTGCGGTCAGGCGCTGCAACTGCTGCCCCGAATGCCGCCGGGGTTGCCCAGCCGATGGAACCCCATAAAGTCTGGTTATAAAATGTGGCTTCGTCAGGAAGTTTTGCTGTGACGAGTCCCATAGACGCTGTGCCGGTTTCAGCCATGATGATGTCACCGGTGCGGAAAAACTTTTCTATTCGAGGGTATAGCGATTCAGGAGTAATTTCAGCTGTTGCTGCTCCTTGCGGATTTCCAAGACCTTGGACCTGATGTTTTTCTTTAATTTTCCGCACTTTTATCTTTTTACCTAAAGCTGTGATTACATCTTGTATGAGCACGTTTTCATAAGTTGCGCGTCCCACATGCACATGATCAGGATGAATGTTTATTTCGCCGATAGGATTTATTTTTATAGTGAAAGCTCCGGTGTTGATATCAGACCGGATAGTTCCGAAGCTGATAACCAGATCACTGTCTTCGACAATTTCACACACGTCCTCAGCAAGAAGGTTGCCGCAGTAAACCCCGATAAAATTAGGATGAGATTCTGACAGAGTTCCTTTTCCCATAAACATGGAGGTGAAAGGGAGTCCCGCTTTTTCTATTATCTGCTGTGTTTCACTGCGCAAATCATAACGACCGATTAATGTTCCAACTACAGCAACAGGGGATAGAGCATTATCAATTTTATCGATGATGACTTGGACTACTGTCGCAAGAGTTTCAGCGTCGCTTGTTTGTTTACTGATTGGATGTGGTTTGGAGCAGCCTATTTCCATCAGTGCAAAATCAGCCGGAATACCAATGTAGACGGGCATTTTTTGAGTTAAGGCCGCGTTTATAAGTCGTTCGATTTCTGAAACACTGTTTTCGGGGGTCAGGATTGAACTTGCACATACTACGGGCTGAACCATCTTGTGAAAGAGATCAAACTCCCCGTTACCGAGGGTATGATGCATAATGTTATTCCCTTCAAGAATGGAATGTTTGGGCATACCCACGATGTGGAATATCGGCAGATGTTCAGCGTAAGCCCCGGCAATGCCGCCGAGGGCATTAAGTTCACCGACTCCATAGGTTGTGCAGAGGGCTGAACATCCTTTGATCCGGGCGTAACCATCCGCAGCAAACGATGCGTTAAGCTCATTGCAGCAACCTATCCAGTTTAGTTCCTGATCATTGCATATGGCATCATTAACGGGGAAGGCGTAGTCGCCCGGAACCCCGAAAATATCCGTGATTCCGATTTCTTTCAGACGCTGGAGCAGGTGCGATATGACTGTTTTGGACATGGCGGTTTCCTCAGATGAATGTAGTCTTGTTATAGCGATATTATTAGCTAAAACAATGACACCTCATAAAGGTCATGTCCATATTTTAGTGAAAAGTTTTGATACCTATAAGGGTATTTTTGTTAATTTGCTGAAAGTAAGCTCGATTATAAAAGTTTAAGCTGGAACTTTATAATGTTTGAGTTCTTTTCATGTTTATTAACTTTTTAGATTTTGAGTCAGAAATTTATCAAGCTGGTTTGTAAATTTCTGCTTGTCCTTGGGGCCGAGAGGGGCAGGGCCGCCTGAAGCCAGACCTCCGGTACGAAGTTCTTCCATCAGGTTGCGCATACTTAATAATCCTTTGATATTCTCCACCGTGTATAGCTCGCCTCTGGGATTTAAACCGATAGCTCCTTTAGTCACTATTTTATCGGCCAAAGGGATGTCTGCGGTAATAACGAGATCACCCGCTTCTGTCAGTCTGGCAATTTCATCATCGGCTACATTGAATCCGGCTGAAACTCTGATTGAATCTATTAGCGGAGATGAAGGCGTGGCAACAGATGTATTGGCAACCAGTGTCATCTTAATTTCGCGCCGTATAGCTGTCTTGAACAACACTTCCTTAATAATATTGGGGCAGGCATCTGCGTCAACCCATATATGCATATTGGTCCTCTTTAATTTTTGTAGGCGGTTGGTTTCCGTCCTATGCGAGTTGATCTAAAATATTATCAGAGTCTCTGCAACTTGCTTTACGTGGTGAAGCTGTCGCAAATTAACTTCTTGAAGTGCTATGAATATTAAAGCTATAAGAAAGACGTTGACTGTGTTTGTATGCTGATTTTAGTTCTCAATAATTGCAAATAATTAATTTGTGACAAGTGTAAACACTATGGTTGATAAAACACTCTCTAGTTCGCGTGGCTTCTCATTGCGTGCAAAATTATTATCGTTATTAATAGGTCTTGTTGTTGCTACGTTAGCTGTAGCCGGAATGACGCTGTGGTATGTTTATGCAACGCAGGATATTTTCCAGCATATGGAAAAGTCTGATATTAGCGCTTTGCTTTCCGCGCAGGGTCTTGAAAAAGAATTGATGGCTCAGCAGGGGCTCACAACTTACTATTCACTGGATCATAACGAGCAATGGCTTGTTCGTCTCGATAAACATAATAAGCAATTTGAAGCTTTGCTCAGTAAAGCCAGAGATACAAATTATCTGGATGAGGGAAGGACTATTTTAAATAGTATTGACTCCGACTATTTACGTTATATTCATTCCCGAAATGAAGTTGTCGATTTATATAAGAAGAATCTTAATAAGGAAGGAGTAAAACTGCATCGGCAAATTCGTACCCGTTTTCAGTCTATTTACGATCTTTGTGAGCAATACAAGCAATTACATCAAAAACGTATTCGGCTTGCTGCAGTCAATTACAAAGAGCAGGCAAAAGTTTTGACTGTTTTGTCTCTTGTTGCCGTTCCATTGTCCGCTCTATTAGCTGTATGGATTGGTTTTATTCTCATTAAGCGTATCCTTGATCCTATTTACCGCTTATCCAGACTGGAAGAAAAAGAGATGCCGGATCTTCTTTCAGGTGAAATGGGCGCGTTATCCGAACGGATGCAGACTTTAATTGATGATGTTGAAAATGCTTACGATATGCTTCAACATAGTCGCGATCAGGTTGAGCAGTCCGAGAAAATGGCCACAGTGGGCAAGCTCGCAGCAGGAATGGCGCATTCCATTCGCAATCCTCTGACTTCTGTGAAAATGCGTTTATTTTCACTGGAACGCAGTCTTGATCTTGATATTATTCAAAAAGAAGATTTTGATGTTATTTCTGAGGAAATCAGACATTTAGATACAATTATAAGAAATTTTCTGGAATTTTCTCGTCCTCCTAAACTTCGTCCTCAAGTGGTCTCTCCGTCTGAATTGGTTGACAGTACCTTGAATTTACTTAGTCATCGGCTGGAATCTTGCGGTGTTGTTGTAACTGTTTGCCGCAAGGAAAAATTGCCCATAGTGAATGCCGACCCTGAACAGTTCAAAGAAGCTCTTATGAATTTGATTCTTAATTCCTGTGAATCAATGGTTGATGGAGGTAAAATATCCATCACAGAAGATTCTATGACAATTGCTCCTTACGGCAAGATGGCAACTATAACGGTTGCGGATAACGGTCCCGGAATTCCTGCATCGTTCAAGGATGATATTTTTAAGCCGTTTTATTCTACTAAGGAAGAAGGGACAGGACTGGGTTTATCCATTTCTAATCGCATTATGATTGAACATGGCGGATGGTTACATCTTAAAGATTCGGAGTCGCAGGGGACTTCCTTTGTGATGGCTTTACCCCTGAAGGAAGCAAGTACATGGCTGAGATCTTAATTGTAGATGATGATTCGCAACTTCGCCAAAGCTTTGAAAAGCTTTTGAAACAGGAAGGTCATTTAGTGCGTGTAGCCTCCTCCGGTGAAGCCGGTGTGGCGGCAGTAAACGAGTCGGTTCCTGATTTGGTTATTATGGATATGCGTATGTCCGGTATTACCGGTCTTGAAGCGTTTCGACTGATGCGTGAAACCGCTCCCCGTATGTCCGTGATAATTATGACTGCTTACGGCACAACCGAAACAGCTATCGAGGCCACCAAAATGGGGGCCTATGATTATATTTTAAAACCGTTTGATATCCCGGAAATGCTAGCCTTGATTCATCAGGCTCTGGAAACGTCTAGACGGAGCAAAGAGCATACGGCAACACGGGAACAAGTTTCGTCGGCAACGAATCAATTGCTGGGCAGCAGCCGTGCGATGCAGAAGGTCTATAAATCTATCGGACGGGTTGCGGCAACAGATGCGCTGGTACTTATCCGGGGGGAATCCGGCACAGGAAAAGAGTTAGTGGCTCAGGCTATTTATAAGCACAGTCTCCGTCAGGAAAAACCTTTGTTGATTATTAACTGTGTAGCCATTCCTGACACTTTACTTGAGTCTGAACTGTTCGGTTATGAAAAGGGCGCGTTTACCGGAGCAAACCGGAGCCGCGCAGGACGGATTGAGCAGGCCGCAGGAGGCACCGTTTTTCTTGATGAAATCGGAGATATGCCTCTAAATATTCAGGCTAAAATTCTTCGTTTATTACAGGAAAAACAATTGGAACGGCTGGGTGGCGGAAGTTCAATTCCGGTTGATGTTCGTATTCTGGCGGCAACGAATCGTGATCTTGAGAAAGCCGTGGCGGATGGAGAGTTTCGCGAAGATTTATATTACAGACTTAATGTCGTGACCATCAGACTTCCTAAGCTTTGCGAACGGAATGATGATGTGTTTGAACTCGCTAATCATTTTTTAGACCGCCTGAGTGCTGAAATGGAAATGCACAATCCAGGTTTATCAGAAGATGGCAAAGAATTTCTTGTAACTCATGAATGGCCCGGCAATGTCCGTGAACTTTCAAACGCGATACAGAAAGCCTTAATTTTTAATCGTGGCGCTCCTATAACGCGGGATGAGCTTACACAGGTTGTAGGGCTCAGTTCCGACAGGCATGCTCCTTCTGATGTCTCAGATGATGCTTTCAAGGCGGAAATTCGGCAGGTACTTACAAAGCATGCCGGGGAAAACGGGTTTGAAATGCTCATGGATTACGCAGGGCGTCTTGTTGTCGGGGAAGCTTTGGAAATCACCGGAGGCAACCGGACCCGTGCAGCAAAATTGCTTGGTATGTCACGTCCTACTTTGAGTGCCCGAATTGATAAATATGGTTTGAGAACTCATATTAAAGTTAATTAAAAAATTACCAATATATCTGCTTAATAAAAGCCGTCGTCCATGTCTGTGGGCGACGGCTTCTTTTTCGTGTTGTAAAAAAAATGGACAGTTGCAATGTCTTTTATCTTGTTTAGCTTTCCTCTTTTTATTAAAATATACAATTAATTAAGTGTGTTGAGAATGTAAGGGGCTGCGGTAAATCTTGGCACAACTATTGCCTTTACCATTCCAGATGTAAACCTGTTGGAGGAATGGATGCAAAGGACTGAAGTCAGAATTCTCATTGTAGAACGTAACCGCCGCATGCGGGACTTTTTGCGTCGGGAATTTTCAAGACGAAATTTTATAGTAGAAGATGCAGGTAACGGGAATGAGTTATTTTCGAAGCTCGATTCAGATACCCCGACTCATCTCGTTGTGCTCGCTGTGAACACTCCTGAGGGTTTGGATGGTGGGTTGCTACAGCAGCTTGTAACCAACTATCCCAATATCCCGGTTATCTTGCATAGCTACCTTGAAGAACTGTCAGAAGATCCATTTCTCCAAAAGGTAGCCGCTATGGTTGAGAAAAGCGGTAATCCGGAAAACTTGACTCGCATGGTTTCTGTCGTGTTGAAGCGATATTATCCGGATTTAATCGAGGATGATGAGTCGGAGAATAGTTATGTCTAATCATTACTATCATGGCTTGGCGAAGAGTATGATGTTTACGATTATTCTTGTGTCGTTTACCCCGCTGCTCATTATCGCTCTTTTGGCAGGCTATCAATACAGCGTCGCTTATAAGGGCAAAGTCGTAGCCCATTTGCGGGAACTTGTTCTCAAACACGACCAAAACGTTGATTCCTACCTTAAAGAAAAAATAGCAGAAATACAGGTTCTGGCAGATGTGGAAGGCATCGCCAATTTAAAAAGCGAAGCACGTCTTGAAGCTTTGCATAATTCTTTACTTCGTCATCATAGAGGTGATTTTGTTGATCTCGGATTGGTGAACAGTAAAGGTGTTCAGGTTGCGTATGTTGGACCGTTTAATCTTCGGGGCGCAAATTATGCTGAAGCAGACTGGTTTAAGAATGTACAGGAACGCCAAGTATACGTCAGTGATGTTTTCCTCGGTCTTCGAGGGGTTCCTCATTTTATTATAGCCGTTCTTATTGAGTCGAAAGGGGAAAAGTGGGTTTTGCGCACTACTCTTGATTTTATCACGTTCAATAAGCTGGTGGAAGATATCCGCATCGGTGAAACAGGGCTGGCTTTTATTATTAATCGTAATGGTGAGTTTCAGACTACGCCGCGTAAAGACCTCATAAAAGAAGTTCCTTTTTTGAAGGAATTGGCCGCTGGAAAGAATGAATTTTCAGGTTTGGCGCGTCGTCGGGCTTCCATCAGTACGGAAATAAACCCTGCGACCGGCCATGAGACAATTTTTGTGATCAGCTCGATCAAGAACGGCGACTGGCTGATGGTCTATCAGCAGGATGTAAGTGATGCTTTTTCCGATCTTAATCAGGCCAGAAATCTTGCGGCAGTAGTTATCTTGCTCGGCGGTATAGCTATTATTGCAATGGCTTACCTCATGTCTAAGCGGATGGCGCGTAAAGTGGAGCGGTCTGATCTTGAAAAGGACATGATGAATGAGCAGGTTATAGAGGCCGGTAAGCTCGCTTCCGTTGGTGAGTTGGCAGCCGGAATAGCCCACGAGATCAATAATCCCGTAGCCATTATGGTTGAAGAGGCCGGGTGGATTCAGGATTTGCTCGAGGAAGGGCTGTATGTTGACGATAATGAGCGCGAAGTGTCGCGGGCGTTGAATCAGATTCGAAGTCAGGGCACGCGTTGCAAGGATATAACTCATAAACTGCTTAGTTTTGCGCATAAGATAGATCCGACCATTATACGGGTTTGTTTAAATGATTTGATCCATGAAATGGCTGAATTGTGTGAACAGCGCGCCAAGTATGCCAATGTTAATATTGAAACCAGTCTGGCAGATAAATTGCCGGAAGTTGCCGCCAGCCCATCCGAACTACAGCAAGTTCTTCTAAATCTCATTAATAATGCCATCGATTCAATGGACCCCGGAGGAGGGGATCTTGATATAGCAACTCGCTTTGAAAACGATGTTGTGGCGGTGTCTATTGCCGATACGGGATGCGGCATTCCAAAATCCAATCTTTCTCGAATTTTCGATCCCTTTTTTACTACCAAGCCTGTGGGCAAAGGGACCGGACTCGGGTTGTCCATAATCTACGGTATTGTAAGTAAAATGAAGGGCGAAATCACTGTGAAATCTGCTCTCGATAAGGGAACTGTTTTCACTCTCAAATTGCCTTTAGCCGGACTTGAATTGGAGCAGGATGAAAATTCTGCAAATTCTGGATGTGTGCTTTGATGAGTGATTTTTGTGAGTAAAATTGAAATAAAATAGGAGGTTATGTCATGTTAGCTACCATTCTTCTTATTGATGATGAACAGGGCTTTGTTGACACTATGTCAAAGCGGCTCAGCAAGCGGAGTCTGACTGTATACACGGCTTATAACGGTCAGGAGGGGCTTGCTGCTCTTGCGAAGTATGGCGCTATCGATGTTGTAGTTCTGGATGTCAAAATGCCCGGTATTAACGGAATTGATGTTCTTAAAATAATTAAGACAGAATACCCGTTGGTAGAAGTCATTATGCTCACCGGACATGCCACTGTTGAAAGTGCCATTGACGGCATGAAGAACGGAGCATTTGATTATATGTTGAAGCCTTGTGAGATGGAAGAGCTTCTCGCAAAAATTAAGGATGCCTATCTGAAAAAGCAGTCTCAGGAAACTAAGATTTATGAGGCTAGAGCAAGGCATATTGAATTGCGCAGAGGCGACTAAAGGGAGTTGCTATGAATACTGAAGTGATCCGGGTTCTGCTTGTAGATGATGAAACAGGGTTTACCGAGGTTTTACAAAAACGCCTCGGAAAACGCGGTTTGGATATTCTTACTGCAGTCGGTGGCACCGTCGCAATTCAGATTCTAAGGAAAAATGATTTTGATGTCGCGATTCTGGATCTCAAGATGGAAGACATGGATGGCATTGAGGTTCTCAAGATATTCAAAAAGATGGACCCGGACATGCCTGTAATTATGCTTACAGGGCACGGCTCGGAGAAAGCAGCAAAAGAGGGCGTGTCGTACGGGGCTTTTGATTATCTTTTAAAACCTTGTGACCTTGAAGAGTTGCTCGAGAAAATTCATCAGGCTGTTAATCGTTAAAATGGAGAAAACTGCAATGTGCTCCATCAAGGTGCTTCTTGTAGATGATGAGGGAGATTTCCTTCGCACACTGGGCAAACGGTTGAGTAAACGGGGGAATGCCGTGGAACTTGCCGCATCAGGTGAAGAGGCTTTGAACAAGCTTGAAACTTTTGAAGCGGATGTTGTTTTACTCGATGTCAAAATGCCCGGGATGGATGGTCTGACACTTCTAAGTTTGATCAAGCAACGCTGGCCGCTCATAGAAGCCATCATGCTTACAGGGCACGCCAGTGTCGAGGTAGCCATTAGAGGTATGGAAATTGGTGCATTCGATTATATGATGAAGCCGGTGAAATTTGAGAGGCTCTACTACAAATTGGAGGATGCCTTCAGACGCAAAATGCATCAGGAGGAGAGAATAATGGCAATGGTCAAAAATGGGTAAGCAAAAATTAAAATAAGGGTAATCTTATGAATTTCGCACGTAAATTTTATGCAGCGATGCAGGAGGCAGCCATAGCCCATGCAAGATGGGATTTGGAGGTTTCCACCAGCATTATTCGGGATAAACGCAAGGTGTGGCTCATTGCCATACTCACTGCGTTGGGGTTGATGGTTTCTCTCGCATTTGCGGATGATCTTAATTTACCGGAAATGCTTGGTGGTAAAAAGGCCTATACTCCCGCTTTTTATACAACAGGTATCTTTCTGGCCTCTATAGCCATCGGGCTGTGTGCAGGTTTGATTACGGGTTGTATCGGGGCTGGTGGTGGTTTCATCATTACTCCTGCTTTGATGTCGGCTGGTATCAAAGGGATTCTGGCTGTTGGTACCGATCTGTTCCATATCTTTGCAAAGGCAATCATGGGAACAGCTGTACATAAAAAACTTGGTAATGTTTCAGTTGGACTGGCGGTTGCCTTCCTAGTGGGGTCAGGAGCAGGTGTTCTTGGGGGCGGTATTTTGAACCGTATGATCTATGAGGCTAATCCTGTTGCTTCTGATGCCTTTATTTCAGTTATTTATGTAGTTTTACTAGGTTTTCTTGGTATGTATGCAATGTCAGACTTTCTGCGTTTGCGTAAGGCCGGAGGCGGCGGTGATGCGCACGGAGGCGGCGGCGGAACAGGCGGACTTCCTGCTAAGCTACAGGCTGCGAATATTCCACCAATGATTTCTTTTGATGAAGATTTGATTCCCGGCGGTAAAAAAATCTCCGGTGTGTTTGTTGCTCTCTGTGGTGTAATTGTCGGTTTTATGGCGGCTATTATGGGTGTTGGCGGAGGCTTTCTTACCTTCCCAATGTTTGTATACGTTCTTGGCGTAAGTTCTTTCACCACTGTCGGTACTGATATTTTGCAGATCATTTTCACCGCTGGATTTGCTGCAATTAGTCAGTACGCAATTTACGGTTTTATCTTTTATACTTTGGCAATGGGGATGTTACTGGGGTCGTTGCTGGGTATCCAGATAGGCGCACTCGTAACCAAGCTTGTTCCCGGATTATATATCCGTGGTTTTTACGCTCTGGCTATTTTGGCCGGTTTTGTAAACAGGCTGTTTGCTATGCCGGGTAAGTTAAATGATATGAAGTTTATTTCCATAAGTCAGGAATTGTCCGGGTTACTAGCAAATATAGGTAACTGGCTGTTCTTCTTGACTATCGGAGTCTTTGCAGTGTGGGTAATAGGTACGTTCCTATCCAAAACCAAGGAACTGAGAGAGGGCTAAGCTATGTTGGTACGTAATAAAAAAGTATTTTATCAGGGGCTGACTCTTGCAATAGGTTTCATAGCCGTTCTCTATTATATGTTCACCCCTAGTTTTAACGGCATGAATGCATTTCATGCTTCTGATGACCTGTTCAATTCAATATCCAAGGGCTCTACTTATTATATTCCTCAAGTAATGGATGGAATTAAAAAGTTTGATGGGCAAAATTTTGAAACAACCATTTTTGAAGATCAGCCGAAGTATATTCCATATGCTACGACTTTGTTGGAAAAAAATGGTTTCACTGTTGCCAAGGCAGGGCAGGGTATTGCTGTTTCCGGAGATATCGGCAAGCTTATGACCAGTGTAACTAAAGATTCGGATGTCATGTTCCATAATAAAGGCCAAGTCCTTGAAGATAAATATGGAATGGATGCCAGACAAGCTTTGTTTGTTTGGTGGCATACGATGAAAGAAGTGAAAGCTTCTTTGGATCAGCAGAAAGTTTTTCCCCCGGCAACGTTTATCGGGAAGAATGTTATTAATCGAGCCATAGAAGTTGGTTACAACTATTATGGGATTGAAGGTCAGAAAGCTTCTGAACGATGGGGTATCATTCTTTTTTCACTGGTTTTCTACGTTGTCTACACCATGTGGTGGGGATATGCTATATTCTTTATGTTTGAGGGAATAGGCTTGGAAATGACATCCAGTAGAAAAAAAGAAGCGTAATTTCCATGTTGGATAATAACTAATAATAAGCGGGTTGCGAACATATGAGTTTCTTTGATTGGCTTCCTTTCAGGAAAAAACAAGCCGAGAAAACACAAGAAGATCTGGCTGAAATACGCCGGACGTTCGCAACCCGCTATGATCATTTCAGGTTGCTTATTCAGGCTAACTCCGAAACTCACGAATTGATGGCTGAGCTTGAAGAAGCTCTTCGTGGGTTTCAGCCTTACGGAATGCACTATGTGCGGGCTTTATGTACTCGCATTTCTACATCAATTTTTCAAATGATAAGACATCTTAATGAACTTGATCAGGGTTCATATGAAAAACTCTATGATCAGTTTTCTGTTATTCAGGATAAAATTTTACCCCACCTTGAATCCATACAACACAACGGAGAAGGAGAGCTTGTTCTTGCTCTTTCTGAGGTTGGGCGGGATCAGGCTGATTTGTGCGGGCCTAAGATGGCAACCCTAGGTGAAGCTGGAAATAAGCTCGGGCTTAAAATTCCAGCAGGTTTTGTTGTAACAACTGCTTCTTTTCGCAAATTTATGAAAAAAGAAGGGTTGGAGGAAGAGGTCGACCGGCTGATTCAAACTGCTGATGCTGATGATAGTGAGGCTATGTTTCAGGTTTCATCAAAGATCATGCAACTGATTATTCAATCTGACCTGCCGGATGATGTCGCGACGACTATCTTGGAGGCATATGATTGTTTATGTGCCAGTCAAGGTGGAGAGGTGAAGGTTGCGGTCCGTTCAAGCGCATTAGGGGAAGATAGTGAAGGGGCCGCTTTTGCAGGTCAGTATCGTTCAATTTTAAATGTAGATCGCAGTTCTCTTATTTTAGCCTGTAAGGAGGTCATGGCTTCCAAATATTCTTTGCAGGCGATGGCTTACCGCATCAATCGGGGCATCCGGGATGAGGATGTTGCAATGAGTGTCGGTTGTATAATGATGATTGATGCTGCCGCAGGCGGGGTTGCATATTCGCGGAGTCCTATGAATATCCGCGATGAAAATATTTCTATTTATTCCGTGTGGGGATTGCCGAAGGCTGTTGTTGACGGTTCTGTGGAGGCTGACGAATTTATGGTCGGTCGAACGGTTCCCATGCAGGTTATCGGTCACCATATAGCAGATAAAGAAGATAAATATGTCTGCGATACAGGAGAGGGCGTTTGCAGTGTTCAGCAACTTACCAGCCGGAGAAATGAGCCTTCTTTAACTGATGAGCAAGCCGTAATTATTGCAGAACAAGCTGTTCGCATTGAGGAGCATTTCGGTCCTGCTCAAGATATTGAATGGGCAATTACGAAAGAGAGTGATCTTTATATTTTGCAATGCAGACCCTTAATGCAGCTTGAAGATTATCCTGAAGGGGTGTTGCAAAGCAGTTCGGTGTCTATTCCTGTGCTTTCGGGCGGAAGAACTGCCAGCCCGGGGGTTGGAACCGGACCAATTTTTCATGTGCGTAAGGATGCAGATACTCTTCATTTTCCGGATGGCGGGGTTTTGGTTCTCAAGCAGGCTTTACCTAGTCGAGCGGCGCTTCTGAATCGGTGCAGTGCAGTGATAACTGAGCAGGGCGGTATTGCCGGACATTTAGCCAATGTATCCAGAGAATTCGGAGTACCGGCATTGTTTGGATTGAAAGGTGCTCTAACCAGTTTTGAAGAAGGACAAGTCGTAACTGTGGATGCGGATGGGCGTGCAATTTATGACGGCCGGATTAATGAGTTGCTTAAAGAAAAACCAAGACACCGTCTTATGCGTGGAAGTGCTGTTCAGGCTACACTTAGAAAAGCAGCAAGACACATTGTGCGGTTGAATCTGACCGATCCTGATTCACCGAAATTCAAACCTTCACATTGTAAAACTTTGCATGACATTATGCGTTATTGCCATGAGATGGCTGTTCGCGAAATGTTCGAGTTCGGTACTAAAAAGGAATTTGTTCAGGCCGCATCCCGCCAGCTTATCTGCAATGTTCCGAAGCAATTCTGGGTTCTTAATCTCGGTGATGGCATTGCTCCCGAAGGGAGAAAAAGACCGGATAGATGCGTTTTGCTGGAACATATAAATTCTGCTCCCATGCGCGCTTTATGGGAAGGTATGCAGGCTGTCCCCTGGGAAGGGCCTCCGGCGGTGCATACCAAGGGATTGTTGTCTGTAATGTTTGAAGCAACGGTTAATCCTGATTTGAATACAACCAGCTCGTCTCGTTTTTCTCAGAAAAATTATTTCATGATTTCGGAGAGATATTGTTGTTTGCAATCACGTTTCGGTTTTCATTTTTGCGGAGTGGAAGCTTTGCTTGGCGACCGGGTAAGCGAGAATTATGCAAGTTTTCAATTCAAGGGCGGAGCCGCTAATCTGGAGCGTCGTATTCTGCGCGCAAAATTCGTCGGCGAAATTCTCGATGAATTTGATTTCAGAGTAAGGATCAGGGAAGACAACTTGAATGCACGTCTTGAAGGTCTTGAACGTTTGAGCATGGAAAGACGTCTTAAAATTTTAGGTTATCTCATTACTCACACACGGCAACTTGATATGATCATGACCAATAGTTTCGAAGTTGAAAAATATAAAAAGAAGTTTTTCGAAGATTTCAAGCTGTTTCCTGCTGTACAATAGAATTACGACTAAACTTGTTATACTGAGAGGTTAAGAAAATGTCCGTGAATGTACTTCTGGCCGATGATGAAAAAGGGTTTGTCGATGCTTTAGACCGGCGTCTGACAAAACGCGGTTATACTGTGCAACAGGTTAACAGCGGCAAAGCGGCTGTCAATATTCTTGCAGATGATTCGAGTGTAGATGTGGTTGTGCTTGATGTTCGGATGCCGGAACCTAACGGGCTGGACACTCTCCATCTTATTAAAACTAAGTATCCTGCTGTGGAGGTTATAATGCTGAGTGCTCATGGAACGCCTCTATGTACGATGGAAAGTATTCGTTGGGGGGCATTTAAATTTCTGACCAAACCTGTCGAGTTGGATGAGCTGGTTAAAACTATTGATGAAGCCGCTAAAGTAGGGCGTTTTCATCGCCAGAAGATTAACGCTAAAGAATTGCAGATGGATCAGGCCTAAGGAGAAATGTCATGAAAGGTGGCTTTAAGCCTACCGCTTTGCGGGGTGATGTTTTCGGAGGTCTGACTGCGGGTATTATAGCTTTACCTCTTGCTTTGGCTTTTGGTGTGGCAAGCGGCGCAGGAGCTGCCGCCGGTCTTTATGGCGCAATTATTCTTGGATTTTTTGCAACGATATTAGGTGGTACTCCTACTCAGGTTTCAGGGCCGACAGGCCCGATGACCGTGGTTACTGCTACAGCTGTAGCTGCTTATTCCGGGGATTTTCAATCTGTCTGTATGGTCATTGTTCTGGCGGGAGTCATTCAGATTCTTTTCGGCGTGTTCCATTTGGGAGGATTTGTCCGGTTTATCCCTTATCCGGTTATATCCGGTTTTATGACAGGCATCGGCATAATCATTATTTTGCTTCAAATTGAGCCTGTTCTGGGCTGTGCAGGGGCTGGTTCTCCGTTAATGGCTATCGCTCAAATGCCGGAAGCTGTGGCGAATGTGTCTCTTCCAAGTCTTTCTCTGGCTGTTGCAACCATGATCATTGTGTTTATGATTCCTCCACGCATAACGAGGGTTGTTCCGTCTCCTCTCATTGCTCTGGTGGGCATGACTGCTGTTGCATGGATTTTTCATATGCCTGTGCCTACCATCGGAGAAATACCTTCGGGGTTGCCTGAATTTAATTTACCATCCATCAATTTATCACAATGGAGCAGTATCGCCGGAACAGCTTTTGCTCTGGCTTTGCTGGGAACAATCGACTCATTGCTGACTTCTATAGTGGCTGACTCCGTAACCAAGGATCATCACGATTCAAACAGAGAGCTTATCGGGCAAGGTGTTGGTAATGCTTTGTGTGGATTTATGGGAGGTCTTCCCGGCGCAGGGGCAACCATGCGTACTGTAGTCAACATCAAGGCTGGAGGCCGGACCAGATTGTCCGGTGTGATTCATTCAATGGTGCTTTTGGTGATACTTTTAGGTGCGGGCCCGTTGGCTGCACATATTCCGCTTGCTGTGCTGGCGGGTATTTTAGTCAAAGTCGGTGTCGATATTCTTGACTATAGACTGCTCCGTCTCGTTCGTAAAATTCCGCGCGAGGATTTAATGGTGATGGTTACAGTCTTCGGAGTTACGGTTTTCGTAGACTTGATTGTTGCGGTGGCTCTCGGAGTAACACTCGCGGCGATTATGACTACGTGGCGTATAGCCAGCCAGACCCGCATAAGTATTCTGGGTGCGGGAAAGTGCAAGGATAAGTCTTTTTCTGATCGTGAGATTCAGGAAGGCAGTAATTTCCGTATCCGTGTAGTTACCATAAATGGTCCTTTCTTTTTCGGCACAACTTCTCAGATGACGGATAAAGTAGAACGCTTGCTTGGTACGCGCATTGTTGTTGTGGACTGTATGGAAGTTCCCTTTATTGATATATCAGCAGTTTTTGCGTTAAGCGAAATGGTTGAAAAACTTCGCGACGTAAATATCCGGGTTGTTCTTGCACTTGGGGACGGCATGTATCAGCGCATGAAAGAACTTGGACTCATCAAAATTGTAGGCGAAGAGAACATTTTTAAAAGTCATGGCAGTGCCTTGCAAATGGCGCAGATGCTTTTAGATGAAGAAGATGAGACCGGACATTTTTTTTCTCACTCAGCTCCCTGTTAGTGAGTTAACTATTGCCTGAGCGCATTTTTCCCCGTCCATGGCTGCGGAAATAATTCCGCCGGCGTACCCCGCCCCTTCGCCGCATGGAAAGAATCCTTTAACCTTGACATGTTCAAAGGTTTCACGGTCACGGGGAATGCGCACAGGTGAGCTGGTGCGTGATTCCACTGCCAGCACTTTGGCCTCATTTGAATCAAATCCTTTGAACTTACGGCCAAGTTCCGGCAGAGCCATGCGTAAACTTTCGGAAACTACAAAAGGCAGTAGTTCGTGAACAGGAGCGCTGTATATTCCGGGAATATAAGATGTCTTCGGAAGTTTTGAAGATATGCGTCCCGCAACAAAATCTCCGACGCGCTGAGCTGGAGCTTTCTGCGTCAGGCCGTCACCTGCTGCGAACATTGTTCTTTCGACTGAAGCCTGAAAATCAAGTGCTGCGAGTGGATCGTTACCTTTGCCTACATCTTCCAGTCTGATTTCAGCAACGAGTCCGGCATTGGCGAAAGGTGCGTTTCTGGCGGCGAGGCTCATACCGTTGAGCACAAGTTCGCCCGGAGCGGTGGATGCTGGAACAATGTATCCGCCGGGACACATGCAGAAGGAGAATACTCCGCGCCCTTCAACCTGTGTTGCAATCCGGTAGCTGGCGGCAGGAAGATTTTCATGTCGCGGGGACTGATGGTAGAAAATTTTATCGATGATAGGCTGTGGATGCTCGATGCGGACCCCAAGGGCGAAGGGTTTTGCTTCGACTTTTATTTTGCGTGCGACAAGAGCATGGAAAATATCTCTGGCAGAATGTCCGGTTGCCAGCAGGACCGCATCGGCGGAAATGGTTTCCGAACCGTTAATGCGGACACCCGTCATGCGGTTCCCGTCTAGAATAAAGTCATCCACGTGAGCATCAAAACGGATTTCTCCGCCGCAAGCAGTGATGTCGTCACGCATTTTGCTGACGATTTTTGGTAAAACGTTGGACCCTAGATGCGGATGTGCATCAATTCGGATATCCGATGGTGCTCCGTTGGCGATAAATAGGTCAAGAATTCTGCCGACATTGCCGCGTTTGGTAGCGCGGGTGTAAAGCTTTCCGTCGGAATATGTTCCGGCTCCGCCTTCGCCGAAACAATAGTTGGAATTCGGATTAATCAATCCTTCAGTATATATTTTTTTGAGATCTTTGCGCCGTGCATTTACGTCTTTACCACGCTCAAGCACTATCGGGAGAATCCCGTTTTCGAGAAGCGTCAGGGCCGCGAAATATCCTGCTGGACCTGCTCCAACTATAATAACCCGTTTGTCTCCAAGGGGAGCAGGTTGAAAAACAGATCCCTGCGGCTCTACTGATTCCGGATCGCCAATCGCAACTTGAAGCACATAGAGCGGTCTTTTGGACCGTGCGTCTATCGACCTGCGAACAACGCGAGTGGAAATATTCTGATCATCGGGAAGTTCCGCCTTTTTTAGTGCGGCTTCGCGGATTGCATTTGCAGTATTGATTTTATCCGGGGTGACTTTTATTTCTACAAGAACTGGCTTCATGGTAATCTCACTTATATATAGCTTAATAACAGGTTGTCTTAAATAATTCCGTGTAGCGGCCCCCCGGCAGCTCCAAGTGCGTCAACCCGTTTTTCGATTTCGGGGTCTGGTTCGAGAGCAGGTGCATGATATGTTTTTAGTCTGGCATCAATGATAATTGCTGTTTCTGCGCCCCAGTGCTTGGCGTGGGTGAATGCATTTACTCCGTACATATCTGTTGCCGGATCGGAGCGGGTGAAAGTCACCCATAAAAAGTTGTCCCAATCTTTGGCCGTGAAATTTGCATCGTCCGCAACTACTATCATTGGGAACCCTTCGATGCCCTTGGTTGTTTTTAACGATTCGCCCAGTCTATCCAGTTGCGAATCCTGTTGATCGCGTTTCATCTGGTGTCTGGTCCCTTTAATGATGAGGATGCCCGGTGCGAATATCTGCGCGTCGCTAAATCCATCAGGCAGGTTGATATTTGCTGGCAGTTCTGTGGAAAGTGTGCGTTTTTTTGAACCTGCGGCGGCAAATACCAGCTTGGAACCTTGGTTCAGGCTGATGCCGGAATAGTCCAGTGTATCAATGGTTGTTCTGGTGATGAAATGAAGATCGCGGGTTAGATCGGCACGCTCCAGCATGTGACGGAAGAAGGCCGGTATGTCGTGACAGGATTCATCTGAACGCATGTCTTCTTTAGCCGCAATGAATATATATTTTGAAAGTGAGGTCTGTGTGTTGCCCAGCAATGACATTGCGTTAGTGAGCAGTTCCTGCGGCTGTCTTTCTTCGGCATACGGAACATAACGTTCGCTGCCTACAGCTAGAAGCAGGGGATGTACTCCCGCCGCGTCTACCGCATGAACTTCGTGGACTCCTGAAAATACGGACGGAACGAGATCCGCTGTCAGTTCGTGTATGAATTCACCGAACATGGTGTCTTCCTGAGGAGGGCGGCCTACTGTTGTAAACGGCCAGATTGCATCGTTGCGGTGGTATACTTTATCTACTTTCAGGACTGGAAAATTGTGGGCAAGGCTATAGTAGCCGAGATGATCGCCGAATGGCCCTTCTGGTTTTCCTGATCCGTTGACAATGGAACCGCTGATGCAGAAATCCGCTTCGGCAGGAATGGGCAGATATCCTTGACGGGTAACCATGGGAATGCGGTGTCCGCCGATTGCTCCGGCAAAGAATATTTCAGCCAGTCCTTCGGGCAGAGGCATGACAGCACCCATAGTCATTGCAGGTGCTCCGCCGACAAATATGTTCACTTTGAGCGGGGCGTTATTCTTGATTGCCTGTGCGTGATGATGTCCGATTCCTCTATGAATCTGGTAGTGCAATCCTACTTCTTCGTTAGGAATAAAGTCGTTGCCGGAGAGCTGTACCCGATACATGCCGATGTTGGAACCGCCGTAGCCCGGGGCTTCAGGGCTTTCAGAATAAACTTGCGGCAGGGTCACATATCCGCCGCCGTCCATGGGCCATGATACCAGTTGCGGCAGTTTGGAAACCGTGGTTTCGTTTTGCATGATCGGACCGGTGGAAACTTTTTTGGGCATGGTATGCCACGCTGTTTTGGGGGCACCAAGATATTTCCACGGTTTTTTGAGTGCTTCCATGGGGCTGAGTTTAAGTTTCATCAGCTTTTCGACCATTTCAATGGTATCACGGAAGATGAAATTCATTCTGTCTTTGGTGCCGTAAATATTTGCAGCCATGGGAAACTGACATCCCTTCACATTTGTGAAGAGTAAGGCTGGACCTCCGGCCTGAAATACCCTGCGCTGGATTGCTCCTACTTCGATGTTTGCATCGACAACCTGATCTATGCGCAACAGTTCGCCGCGTGTATCAAGTGCATTGAGGCATTCCCGTGTATTTTTATATCCCATGTGTAGTTCCCTTATTTATATGAAAAAAAGCGGGATTAACCCGCTTCATGCTTATCTTTCGTACAACCTGTTTACAGGTGTCCGTTTTGCATAGTTAACTGTTTTGATGTTTTACCAGCGGAGAGAAAGTTTTGCTAAAAAAAATGCGTATGAATTCCTTGTATTCAAATGAATAGTAGTGGTCAAGAGCCTGCGGTTGCCGCAGGCTCTTGGAACCTTAAAAAGGAAAGGCTAGGGAAGTATTTTATTTGCTAATAATTTTTGAATCCCTACAACATCACTGCCTTTTTTGAGTTCTTTTTTAATAGGATCGTGCCTGCCGGAAACCCAGAGAGTCAGTTCTGAATCCATGTCAAAATGGCCAGCTGTTTCAACTGAGAACGAGCTTATAGATTTGTATAGGATAGAGAGATATTCAGTTTTCTTTCCTGTAATTCCTTGTTTATCTATAAGAATAAGGCGTCCGTTGGTGAAAATATACATATCACGAACAACTTTGAAAGCTCGTTCTACATTTTCATTATCACCAAGAATCGGCGAAAGTTCTTCTTCGACATCTGAAACTTCTACTTCAGTAGCATTTCCTAAGAGTCCATCTAATATTCCCATAATATCTCCCGTGGTTGTTATTATGTTATTTAAGTATACTTCGGGCTACACGATAAAACATTGATTTGTCATTAGCGTCGTAGCTCATAATTGTTTGACCTATGATCTCCGATATACAAAGACGGTTTTACTTTTACTGTCTGTGTTGTATATAAATACATGGTCGCGCCATCTTTAGCATGTTTTCAGATGTCGTCCACATAGTTGGGTAATCCTAATAATCAATTTTGCTATATTTAAATAAATACTATCTATTATATAACATCAATCAGTTGTGTTGGTTGACATTTGTACCAAATTGCGTTACGACATCTTGAATGAAATGTTGTGTTTATATTTATTAGCAACTCTTTTTTGAGTAATATCCGGATGGTTTGGATTGGGAAAAAAGTGTCGAGCTATGTATAGTCACAATATTTTTTTGCCGTTGCAGGGATGTTTGCAATGTGAATTAAGTTTGATTGCCGAAATGGTGGACGTTTAGCTGTCGCCTGCAATCGTAATAATGATAATGATAAGTGAAATATGAATGGAGCAGATATGGCTAAAGACGCATATTATACAATTGGATCTGTGGTAAAGGTATTTGCTGTTATTGAGCAGATGACGAAGCAACCTAAATGGGAACTTGCAGAATTGAGTCGAGCTGTCGGTATTCCCAAAACAACGGTTCATCGATTTTTACTGACTTTGCAGGATCTTGGATATGTTGTTCAAAGTGATGAAGAAAGTGCGTATGGACTTACATTTAAACTTTTCAAGATGGGAAGTCTTGTTACGGGACATACGAGTATTCAAGACGTTGCCAGACCATATGGTAAACGATTGCTTGAGGCTATAGGGGAAACAGTCAATCTTTGTGTTTATTCCGGCACGGAAATGATTGTTGTCGACAGGCATGTGACAAAGCAGGCGCTGCGTCAGGATTCAATTGTTGGCCATTCGTTTCCAATGTATCTTTCAGCTTCCGGGAAGGTGTCCCTTGCCTTTATGGATTCTATGAAGGCCGGTTCACTGTTGGAGAGTATTCGGAAAGAATCGGATGGAAAGATTGGTCCTGCGGAAATGGCTGATTTTATAAAAGAAATTGAAGTAGTGCGAGAAAATATTATTGGGTATGACAATGAAGAAATATATCAGGGCGTTTGTTGTACAGCGGTCCCTGTGTTTGATTGCAATGATGATCTTGTTGCTACCTTAGGTGTTTCCGTACCGAGTGCGCGTTTTACTCCTAGTAAGCGAGAAGTGGCCAGCCGCGAATTATACAAGGCTGCAGAGCAAGTCTCGCTGCGGTTAGGCGCCAGCAGTTATCCACCTGTTAAGCGGAAATAAAAATTCTGTCATCATGACTGAAGCATGTATGAGTTGAATCTATATTGACTCGTATGTGTCAGCAAATTTTAAAAGCAGCGGCCTTGAAAAGGTCGCTGCTTTTTTTTGTCTTTTTTTCATAAGTCCTCTGCTTGTGGGGCGTAGCTATTTTTCACGGTTTTATGGTGGGTTACTGGAAATTGAGTAGGCCCGTCAGTTGTGTTTTGGATTATATCCACAAAATAATGAAACGTAATATTGTAAAAACCGCTTGACGAATTGTTTTCGAGGAGCTATTTTTTTCGGAACGCCGCACCATAATGCGGTACGAAGTAGATAATAACTTGTTTACACAAGATTTTTTTGGCCCGTTATAGTGGTATGGCATAGTTTAATACGGTACAGCCTTGCCGCAAAGAATAAAAACGGTCGAACCTCAAAACAATTGCAAGTGAGGGTTACATGAAATCAGAACCTTTGTTCCTGAAAAACGCGCAGACATTTGCTGAAGCAATGGTGCGTTGTGGGGTGCGTTATCATTTTGCATACCCCATTACGCCTGCGACGGAAGTTATGAAGCATACTGCAGTTATTCTTCCTCAGTACGGTGGACGTATGGTGCAGATGGAAAGTGAACTGGCAGTTTCCAATGCTTTGGCTGGCTGTGCATGTACCGGAAAGTTGGGCGCAACGTCCACATCCGGCCCCGGAATGTCACTGATGCAGGAAACTATGTCCTACATGGCTGGTGGCGAATTACCTTGCATCATGCTCGACGCAATGCGCGTAGGCCCTGGTGACGGCGATATCGTTGGAGCACAAAGCAATTATTTTCAGGCTACACGCGGCGGCGGTCACGGCGACTACCGTGTAATCGTTCTTGCCCCGGCAAGTGGTCAGGAAATCGTTGATATCATGCCTGATGCTGTGAAATTGGCTTACACCTACCGCACTCCAGTGTTGTTTGTAATCGACGGTGTTACTTGCACCATGACAGAGTCCGCTCTTTTCCCTGAAGCACACGACTATGCATCTGAATTCGACACATCTTCATGGGCCTTCACTGGTACTGGCGACCATCCCAAACGTTATCTGCTGACTGGTAGCTACACCCATTCTCAGGGTGAAGAATTGAACGAAAAGCTGCTCGCCAAGTATGAGCTTATCAAAGAAAAAGAACAGCTTTGGGAAGAAATTGAAGTGGAAGACGCTGATGTTGTGCTGGTTGCATTCGGCATTCACGGCCGCATGGGACAGGACTTGGTAGCCAATATGCGTGCGGAAGGTAAAAAAGTCGGCCTTATTCGTCCGATTTCCTTGTGGCCTTTCCCTGACAAAGCATTCGAAGGACTGTCTGATTCTGTGAAATCCATGCTGGTGGTGGAAATGAATCACGGGCAGATGGTTGACGATGTGCGCCTGGCAGTAAACGGCCGCATTCCTGTTCATTTCCTTGGCAAAACCGGAGGCGATATGCCGCTGTGCACGCTTGCCGAAATGACCGCTAAAATCAACACGTTGCTGTAAGGATAGACGATATGCAAGAACTCGCAAAAATTTATGGTGAAACACTGCTGCTGGATAAGAAGTTCAGTTACTGTCCCGGTTGCGGTCACGGTATTGTAACGCGCCTTGTTGCGGAAGCTATTGAAGCTCTAGGCATTCGTAAACGTACAATAAGCGTTGTCGGTATCGGTTGTGGTGGGTTTTCTCATCACTATATGGAAATCGATGCCATTGAAGCTATGCATGGTCGCGCTCCTGCTGTTGCAGTCGGTTACAAAGTCGCGAAGCCTGAAAACATCGTCTATACCTATCAGGGAGACGGAGATTGCAGTGCTATCGGTCTAGCTGAATTGTTGCATACAGCTAACCGCGGTATGCCGGTTACTTGTTTCATGATCAACAACAACCTGTTCGGCATGACTGGCGGACAGATGTCTCCTTCCACGCTTGAAGGTCAGATTACCTCCACTACTCCTAATGGCCGTGATGTGCATCAGCATGGTTATCCTCTGCGTGTCCCCGAAATGATGGCGGATATGCACGGTGCCAAGTATGTCGCCCGCGAATCCGTTTGTGACGCCAAGAGCATCCGCAAAGCTGCAAGCAGCGTGCGTAAAGCTCTGGACTGTCAAATGAAGGGTCTTGGTTTTTCCTTCGTTGAATTCATTGTTCCTTGTCCGACTGGCCTCAAGCTTTCTGTGCCGGATTCTTACAAGTGGAACAAAGAAAAAATGGTGGAGTACTTCAAGCCACAGATTTTCAAAAATGAGATGGAGCAGAATGATGAGAACTAAATGTACTTTTTCTGGTTCAGGCGGCCAGGGATCAGCTCTGCTTGCAAAGCTGATTTGCAAAGGCGCTATGAAGCAGGGACTACAGGTCGTGATGACTCAGACATACGGTATTGAGCAGCGTGGCGGAGACTCCACCGGATACGTTGTCGTATCCGACACTCGTATCGGAAATCCTCTTGTGGAAAATGACGCCGACGTGAGTGTCGCTCTTAGCCCCACCATCTATGACGGTTGTCTTGACGGTTCAGCTATCGGCGGCCTGGTCCTCGTGAATAGCTCTATGATCATGGACACTCGTGAACGTGAGGGTGTTAAACAAATCCTGATTCCTGCTTCGGATATTGCTGCTGAACTTGGCTCTGTGAGATGCGCGAATATCGTAATGCTCGGGGCTGTGTTGGAAGCTACAAATGTACTGGAATTTGCAACTGTGGAAGAAGTGTTGCGGGATCTTATGGGCGCTAAGAAGCCCGCCCTGCTGGAAATGAATTTGAAAGCCCTTCAAAAGGGCCGCACCCTCTACGCCAGCGCTGCGGAGTAAGAAGATGAAAGCAAACAATAAAAAGCACGTTATTAGCGCCGAACGCTGTAAATCTTGCGGTTTGTGTGTTGATGCCTGCCCTAAAAATACTCTTGCCATCGGTCACACCTTGAACGGTCAGGGCTACAGTGTCGTTGAGCAGGTTCGTCCTGATGATTGTGTCCTGTGTGGCCTGTGCCGCATCGTCTGTCCTGATGTCGCTATCGGCGTCATTGTGTTGGACTAACCCGTAGATACAGGAGGAAAACAATGTCTGAACTTAAGACTCTGTTTCGCCCTCGCAGTGTAGCATTGATAGGTGCTTCGCGCGACACAAAGAAATATGGATATTGGACAGCTAAAAGCCTGTTCGAAAATAAATATAAAGGTGATGTCTATTTGATTTCCCGTTCAGGCGGCGAAATTCTTGGACACGAAACCTATCCGGATATCCTTGCTGTGAAAGGTGACGTTGATCTCGCCATCATCGCTATTGCACCTAAGTACATTCTTCCCGTTATTGAACAGTGTGTTGAAAAGGGCGTAAAAAGCGCCATAGTTGTTTCCACCGGCTTCGGTGAAACCGGTGCTGAGGGCAAAGAAATCGAGCGGAAGATGCTTGAGATTGCCCGCAAAGGCGGCCTGCGTATTCAGGGCCCGAACTGCATGGGTACTTATAGCGCCGCTGTGAATATGAACGCCAGTATCATTGATCTGGCTCCCGGCCCCATGAGCCTTGTACTGCAAAGCGGAAACTTCGGTATTGATCTGAACTTCAACGCTAAGGCGCGAAATCTGGGTTACAGCTGTTGGGCTACCATCGGTAATCAGATGGACCTTCGTTTTCACGACTTTGTGAAATACATCGAAGAAGACGACAGCACTAAGGTTCTTCTTCTATATATGGAAGGGTTGCGTGTTGAATCAGAAGAAGATGGTCGCAAGTTCATCGAAGCTGCCCGCAAAACTGCTCTTAAGAAACCTGTCGCTGCAATCAAAATTGGTCGTAGTGCTGCAGGTGCAAGAGCCGCTGCATCACATACCGGTTCTTTAGCCGGTAGTGAAAAAATCTTTGACGCAGCTCTCCGTCAATCCGGTATTATCCGGGTGGACAGTCCTAACGAGTTGTTGGACGTCGCGGAAGCTTTTTCCAAGTGTAAGCCTGCCCATGGTAAGCGTATCGCCATTCTTACTGATGGTGGAGGTCATGGAGTCATGGCTACAGATTCAGCCGAAAGCTTTAAGCTGGAAGCCCCTGTTCTTTCAGATGCCACACAGGAAAAATTGAGCGCTATTCTGATGCCTCATTGTCCTATCAAAAACCCTGTTGATCTTGCGGGTACCCCTGAAGCTGATATGTGGGTTTTTGATCGTTGTCTTGATGTGCTTTTGAATGATCCTGATGTTGACGGTGTTGTTATCGTGGGACTCTACGGTGGTTATGCTGATCTTTCGGAAGAATTCCGTGAGAAAGAAATGGATGTGGCCAAAAGTATGGTCGCTCGTGTGCGTGTTTCTGACAAACCTGTTGTCATGCATTCCATCTATGCTCCTCAGCGTCCAGAATGCCTCGCCTATATCAGTGATAGGGGCGTGCCGGTATTCGATTCCGTGAAAGCAGCTATGCGTACTATGGGTGCGTTGGTGAGCTACGATGAAGGCCGTAAGGCTCTGCTGGAAGAAGCTGAAGCTGCCGCTCCGACTCTACCTGCCGATCGTAAGGAAAAGACTAATGCCATTTTTGATGCAGTACGTGCGAGTGGTCGCATCAATTTGGTTGAGACTGAAGCTCGTGACGTGCTGAGTGCTTATGGCTTGCCTCTTGCTGAATGTCATCTTGCCCTTAATACGAATGAAGCCGCTGAAAAATATGAAGCTCTTGGCGGCAAAGTCGTCATGAAAATCGTATCCCCTGACATCCTGCACAAAACTGACGCTGGAGGCGTGACGCTGAATATTGATTCAGCTCAGGCCGCTCGTGATGCTTTTGAGCGCCTTGTTGATAATGGTCTTAAGTACAAACCTGACGCTGATATCTTTGGCGTTATGCTTACCCCCATGCTGCCCGGCGGCGTGGAATGTATCATCGGTGCCAGCCATGATACCACCTTTGGCCCCACAGTAATGTTCGGCCTTGGCGGAATCTTCGTGGAAATTCTTAAAGACATCTCATTCCGTGTCGCGCCTGTAAACATGCCTTCATGTCGCCAGATGATACGCGAAATCAAGGGTCACAAATTGCTGGAAGGAGCTCGAGGCTCTGTCCCTTGTGATATAGAGGCTCTGGCAGAAACGGTATGTGTGATCTCGTACATGGTAAATGAGCTGCGGGAAGTCGCTGAAGTTGATCTGAATCCTGTGTTTGCATGGGAGAAAGGGCTGGCTGTGGCGGATGCACGTATTGTGCTCCATCCCTAAGCTTAGTCGATAGGGTGGCGTTGCAACGCCACCCATACAATAAAGTTTTTTTGTCAGCTGTTTTTTTGACGGCATTCACCTGTAATTAGAGGGAAGTATCATCATGCGCGAAGTAAAACTATTTCCAACGACAACCGGGCAGAGCTGGCTTGAAATGTCTTCTTACAAGAATCACAGTTTTAAGTCTCCTGACGATATGAGTGATAAGTACGATTATATTATTGTTGGAGCCGGTTACGGCGGTTATGGAACTGCCAGCCGTCTTGCAGAGCTGAATCCTGAATCAAAGATAGCCGTAATTGAAGCTATTAAAATCGGTGATAATGACAGTGGTAAGAATGCCGGTTTCATTATCGACGTTCCTCATGATTTCGGTGACGCCGGTGGTTCTTCTTTTGAAGACAACAAGATGTATTTTAAGTTGAACACTGCAATCATCGCCAGAATGCGCGACACAATCAAGAGTAGCGGTATCGATGTAGACTGGCGCGATAGCGGCAAATACGTTTGCTGTTGTAATCCGCGCAGTTACAAGATGATCGACACCGAAGTTCATGATCTTGATAAAATGGGCGTTCCTTATAAAATATATGAAGGTGAAGAGTTAAACCGTCGCCTTGGTACTGAATATTATACCAAGGCTCTTTATACGTCAGGTTCCACATTGGTGAACCCTGCTGATGTACTTCGCGGCCTTTTTACTACTTTGCCTGACAATGTGGAAGTTTTTGAAAATTGTCCTGTCTTGCGCGTTGATGAAGGCAGCAACATGGTTGTTGTTTTGCAGAACGGCAGACCCATCACCGGTGGAAATGTCATTGTTACCGGTGGTCCGTTTATTGAACAATTCGGTATCGTCAAAAACGTATTCTGTCCTGTAACTTCTTTCGGTGCTTTCTCCCGCAAATTGACCGCTAACGAGTTGAAAGATTTCGAAGGCGTGGAGCCTTGGGGTTGCACAGCCGGTCATCCTGCTGGAACAACTGTTCGTTATACTGCTGATCAGCGCATTTACGTGCGTAACGGCTTCAGCTTCAACTCACAATTGACCACATCACATCAGCGTATCCGCAATTCCATTCCAAAGTTGCGTAAGGCTTTTGAAAATAGATTCCCCAATCTCCGCCATGTTAATTTTGAGTTTGTCTACGGCGGCATGATCAACATGACCATGAATTATCGTCCGTTGATGATGCAGAAATCGTCCAATTTGTTTGCTTCTGCCTGTGGTGAAGGTGCCGGCGTGGCGAAAACCTGCATGATGGGCCACTACATTGCTGAATGGATCAGCGGTGTTCAAAGTGAAGATCTCAACTTCCTGCGCCGTATCGCCAAACCTAGCTGGTTGCCACCGGATCCTTTCCGTACTGCTGGAGCACGCGTCCGTCTTGCTTGGGAAGAGTATAACGCCAAGCAGGAAATCTAATAAAAAAAGGGTTTGCGGCTGTAGTCAACTTCCGCCTTCAGCAAACGTTGCTGTTGTTGACCAGCCGCTTGTCCCAAAAGCCGGAATAGCTGCATAACTCACAAATTTACAAAGGAGATTGTTTTGGAATTTATACATGCATCCAAGGCCTGTGCCTCAGTTGGTCCGTATTCCCACGCAGTGAAAGCAGGAAATACATATTACCTCTCCGGGCAAGTACCTTTTCATCCCGTAAGTGGAGTTGTTGTCGGATCAAACATGGCTGAGCAGGCTGCTCAGACACTTACAAATTTGAAAGCAGTGCTTGATGAAGCAGGCTTGAAAATTACCGACCTTGTTAAGACTACTGTTTTCCTTGCTAATTGGGGTGATTTTGAAGCTTTTAACGAAGTCTACGGCAACTTTTTAGGTGATCATCGTCCAGCTCGTGTCTGCGTAGAAACCAGTAATCTTGCCGGCGGATGCCTGATCGAAATGGATGCCATTTGTTTCGTTGAATAAATAATAGAAATAAACCCTTATTTGCCGAATGCAGAAATGTTTGTGTTGAAACGGTGCAGCAATCGAAAATGATTAAGAAGTTATAGGGGTCGATCTCATTTTAAATTGATTCTGTAATTAGGACGGGAGGTTATATGCATCGTATTGTTGTTGGAGTAACTGGGGCAAGTGGTATGCCTCTGGTTGAAAATCTCTTACGTCTTTATGCCGGGATAAAGGATCTAGAAGTTCATTTGATTGTTTCAGGCGGGGCTGAAGTTGTGATGCAGTCTGAATTTCGGGGCAGTGATTTATCATTGGTAAAGCATGTTCACACGGTCCATTCCATAAAAGATATGACTGCTGGGCCGTCCAGTGGATCATGGCAGCATGACGGAATGATTATCTGTCCTTGTTCCATGAGTTCTCTGGCTTCCATTGCCTGTGGTGCCGGTGTGAATCTTATTCATCGTGCGGCCGATGTGACTCTGAAAGAACGTAAGAAACTTGTGATCGTTCCAAGAGAAACTCCTCTGACAATGATCCATCTACGCAATATGCAGACCGTAACAGAGGCTGGTGCTGTAATAGCTCCTTTCTGTCCCGCATATTACGACTCTAAAACAACAATTGAAAATATGATGCAGCATTTTGCAGGTCGTCTTCTCGACCAGTTACGCATTGAGAACTCTCTCTGCGCACGCTGGAAAGACAACATGTAGGCCTTTTTGAAATAGTTAAGGCTTTTTTTGGGGATCATATGCGTAACGAATGAACTCATAAAAGGTATTATATCTAAACTAAAGGAGAGGGGGATTGATTTTAATTCGACTGATCGGTTGTAGACATAACAGCATTGTTACGCTGCTTGAAAAAAGATGCTGTGTATGTGGTTCAATAAAGAAAAAATGCCGTTTTATTTGAGATGATCTCTGTTGGTTTGGAACAATAATTTGTAATCAGAATAATTGTAAAAGGTGATAATTATGAACGACATGCGAGACCCTCAAGGTATAAGTTTTGAAGATGCTCCATCTTTTCCAATTCATCGTAAACTTGCCGCTGGTGCCTTTATGGGTCAGATTACCGATGGATATATTTTAGGTGTTGTTGGTATTGCGCTTAGCTATGCGACAGTCCCTCTTGGACTGACTAGCCTTTGGCTCGGTATTCTTGGAGCTGCGTCTTTGCTAGGAATTTTGTTTGGAAGTTTTATTACCGGTTCTCTAGCTGACCGTTTTGGCAGAAAGCCTTTTTTCGGCACAGTCATGTTTCTTGCTGTTTTATTGTCCCTTGCGCAGTTCGTTGTTACCGATCCGATGTTACTGGCTATTTTACGGTTTGCGCTTGGCATGTGTATCGGTGCAGATTACACCGTTGGCATCGCTTTGTTGAGCGAATGGACACCTGCTAAAAAACGTTCGGGTTTTCTTGCTTGGCTTCTTGTCTCTTGGACAGTCGGGTATGTTCTTGCTTACATAGTAGGCTTTTTCATGGACGGACTTGGTGATAATGGCTGGCGTTGGGTGCTCTGTACATCTGCTATTCCGGGAGCTATCACATTGTTTTTTCGTTTTGGTGTTCCTGAATCTCCTAGTTGGCTTGCAGGTAAAGGGCAGGTTGAGAAGGCGCTGGAAAACATTCACAAGCATCTTGGCCCGAATTATTGCCTACCGAAGATTGAAGAGGAGCCTCCGTCTGCATCCTGGTTCCGTCTGTTCAGTCCTGAATTACGTTACAATACAATAGTATCATGTGTCTTTTTTTGTTGTCAGGTGTTGCCGTTTTTCGCCATCAGTATTTTCCTTCCGCTTGTTCTTTCGAATATGCATATTGAAAATCCGTATGCGTCCGGTGTTATGTACAACGGCTTTACCATAGTCGGCGTATTGGTAGGTACTTGGCTTATCAATAGAATCTCCCGCAGAGCTTTCCTGTTGTGGACATTTTATGGTGCAGCCGTGATTTTGACGATTATGACAGTTTGGACGGATATGCCCGCTGTGCTTTCTTTGACCATGCTTGCAGCTTTCTCAACAGTGCTTGCTATCTCCATTGTTCTCGAATTTGCCTATCCGCCAGAGCTATTCCCTACGGAATTGCGTGCGTCCGGTATTGGCCTGACTATCGCAATGAGTCGTGTCGGCGCTGCCGGTGGTGCATTTTTGCTCCCTATCGTTAATGAACACTTCGGTATTTATGCAGCCCTTGGCGCGTGCATCGCGACGCTGGCTATAGGTGGCATAGTCTGTCAAGCATGGGCGCCTGAAACTTCTCCTCAGTTTGCTCCTAAAAAATTGAGAACTGCCCCTGTAATGGCTAATTTATAAATCTACCCTTAGACTCACCGTTCGTAACGGCCCCATCAACCATGGAACGTGAGCATAAACAAGTATGACGCCAGGCGTGCCCCGTCTGGCGTCATCATGTTTTTTTTAGATAAAATTCTACTTTTCAGAACAATTAATTCGGGGATTAACTACTTGGGCAACAGTAGGACACTCATTGACTCAAATTGATTTTTTAATCGAAAAGTATTTCAAATAATAAAACCGGCTAATCGCGATGCGATTAGCCGGTTTTATGACGTTTTTATAATTAAGGTTCTTACAATTCGAATGGTGTTAAACTTTCAAATCCGTTTTCAGTGATGACAATGGTTTGCTCGAACTGTGCAGAAAGTGAGCCGTCTTTTGTTATGGCGGTCCAGTCGTCATCGAGCACCGTAACTTCTTTATCGCCGAGGTTTATCATCGGTTCGATGGTAAAAGTCATGCCCGGAGTAAGAGGGACATTGCCCCAACGAGAGCGGAAGTGGGGGACGTTCGGAGCTTCATGGAAGTCGAGGCCGACGCCGTGGCCCATGTATTCACGCACCACCGAGCAGCCCTGTCCTTCGGCGTAGGTCTGGATTGCGGAAGAGATATCGTTGATGATTTTACCGGGTTTGGCTTGTTCGAGGCCTAGGCGCAGGCTCTCACGGGCCACGTTAACAATTTTGCGCGCATCCGGGGATGGTTCTCCCACGAAGAAAGTCTGGTTACAGTCGGCGTAGTAGCCATTGAGGATGGAGGTGATGTCTATGTTGACTATGTCGCCGTCCTTGAGGATATATTCGCCGGGAATTCCGTGGCAGATAACTTCGTTGGGAGAGATACAGACACTTTTGGGAAAGCCGTGGTAATTCAGCGGGGCGGGAATTGCACCGTTTTTGATGGTGAATTCGTGTACTGCCCGGTTGATTTCATCGGTTTGTATGCCTGGCTTAATCAAGTCCTTGACGGCTTCGAAAGTTTGCATGACCAGCTTGCCGCAACGACGTATGCCTTCGATCTGTTCTGGTGTTTTCAGACGGATATTGTAGCGTTTAAGGAAGGTCTCGGGTAAATTAAGGTTCGCCGCATTTGCCGTGCCCATGCAGCACTTCTTGTATTTTTTACCACTGCCACAGGGGCAGGGATCGTTCCTTCCGATTTTGGCGTTCATCAATGGTCTCCTGAATATATATTGTGGCGGATTTGTACCCGTCGGAAAGCGCTTATATTGGCAAAAAGAACGGCGATTGAAAAGCTTTATCATGAATAAAAGTACTGGATTATGTCTTAAAAAAATGACTCGGACTGGTAATTATGAATACTTTGAAAAGGAGGGCTTAAAATATTATGGATGTATCTCTATGAGGATCTGTATATTGTGGTGTTTGTTGTATTAATAATTCCATAAATTGGGCAATTTTTGGGTTGCCCAATTTATGGAAATTTAGTGTCAGTACGTAAGCTCAGTTCCGTTGGGGATAGAGGCAAGCTCTTCGATATCTTCAGTATCTTCAGAGTCCTCTAAGTCTAGCCAGTCAGGTTTATCCAATAAGTGGATACCTTCTTTTACAAGTGAAACACACATGGCAAAAGTAAAAAGCATCATGGGAAACGCAGCAAGAGATATTAACCCGCGGACAGGTTCAATCCCTCCGCATATGCACAAGACATAAGCAATAAGTCGTAAGCGTCACATAGGCTCCATCTACTCATAATTTTTGAAATCCTGCATACTCACTCTTCAGCCTAAAAGGAGTG